>JBOGQL010000001.1:0-2242 GCA_050748985.1 Nitrososphaera sp.
CTACCTGCACTGGCCGGTGGGTGGCTACCGCTGGATGATGAAGGGCCACGCCTTCTTCCGGCGCCATATCGAGTTCGTGCGGGTGAACGGATTCGAGGCCGTGGTCAAGCGCGCCCCGCAGGGCAAGAGCTTCTGGGACGATCCGGAGATCGGGCCGTGGGGCCCGCCGACGATCGTCGACCCCGATTTTGCCGCGCAGTTCGCCCAGCTCGAGCTCGCGCACTACATCGGCATCTGCGAGCGCTCGCGCGACGCGCTGTTCAACGACACCATGCCCTCGGGAGCGAGCGGCGCGGAGCTGATGGAGATCCGGATCCCGGCGTTCATCCAGTCGGGCGACGATGCCTCGCACGCGCTCTCGGCGGCGAGCGCGCTGAAGGAGCTGATGCCGCAGGCCGAGCTGTGGAACGTGCTGCCGCCGCACCAGAACGGGCGCAACACGCTCGAGCAGATCCTCGCCTTCGCGAAGCGGATCGAGAAGGCGGCATGAGGAAAGGCGTCATCGCGCGCATGGACCGGGTGGTGAACGACTTCGTTGCGCGCTGCCGCTATTTCCACGAGCCCATGACGCGGGGCCGGGCGAGGATGTTCGTCCTGCAGCACCGGCTCAACACGCGCCAGCGCAACTCCGTGCTGAAGCTGAAAGTCGCCACCAACTGCCCGGACTGGGACACCCGCATCGGCATCATCCAGGCCTGCAGCGAGGAGATCATCGCCGACCACAGGCACGGCGGCGGGCGGCCGCACTGGCTGATACTGGAGGACCTCGGCGTGCGCATCGGGATGAGGCGCGCGGCGATCCGGCAGGCGCAGCCGCTGCCCTCGACGCAGCTCGCATGGGCCGCCTGGGAAGGGCTGATGGCGAACCGGCACTGGCTGGAGGGCATCGTCGCCAACACCTGCGCCGAGCGCGTGAATATCCCCGGCTACGGCACGGGGCTCATCCGGAAAGCGGGCTGGTTCGGGCTCGAGCGCCACCGCTGGGGGAAGCTGTTCAAGCTCGCTGGCGCGGATCTCGAATTCTTCGAGCAGCACGAGCGGGCGGACATCGAGCACTGCGACGCGGGCTGGCGGGCCGTAGAGCGCTTCGCGCGGAAGCTCAACATGGAGGACGCGGTGGTCGCGGCCTGCGAGCGCAACCTGCGCGTGTGGGAGCACTATCTCGACGGCATCGCCGCCGCCGGCGACCCGCTCAAAGGATGAGTTACTCGCCGCGCGGGCGGTCGGGGACCGGGCGCGACATCGAGTGCGCGACGCGCCGCAGCCGGTCGAACTCGCCGCGCTCGATCGTCTCGTGCAGGTATTCCATGTTGCGCTCGATCTCGAGCTGGTACAGATTCGGGCCGTCGAAATGCGCCTCGGCGTAGCGGTCCACGCCCCCCAGCGTCTTATCGATGCGCGGCCGCGCGAGATACTGGTAGAACCCCGGCGTCTTGATGACCAGATCGGTGGGCGAGGCGTAGCGCACGATCTCGCGGCCGTCGGACTGGATTTCGCGCGCGATCCTGCCCCACACGAACTCCAGGTAGAGAAAATCGCGGCATTTCTCGATGTACTGGCGGTCGGCCATCTGCGCGATCAGGTCGGCGGTGCCGACGATGCAGCCGATCAGGCGGTCTCCCGCGTCCGTGAGCCCGATCCTGTCGATGTCGAGCTCGTAGCCGGTGAAATGCGAGAGCTTCGCCGCGGTGCCCGCCTCCTGCGCGAACCCGACTGTCGGCAGGTAGCTCCTCAGGAACTCGGCGCTGCGGCTGACATGCACCTTGGTGAACACGGCGCCGTTCTCGACGCCGGTTTCCGAGGCGCGGCGGATATAGCCCGAGTCGTGCAGCAGCGCAACCATCACGCCGAACATCGCGCGCCGCGCGCCGAGCCGCTCCGCGGGAGCGCAAACGCGGTCGTGACCGTCGATGAGGCGCGCCGTGGCGAGCGTCATGTCGAGGGTATGGCGCAGATCGTGGTAGAGCGTGTCGCAAGCGAGATAGCCGGGGAAGCGGCCCGCGAAGAGGACCTGCATGTCGTCGAATGCGCGCCGCAGCGGCGCCAGGTCCTCGCCCGGGTAGCGCGCGGCGAATATCTCCAGCACCGCATCGCGCACCTGCTCGACGACTTCGACGTTGACGCGGTTGGTGACGTCGTACTCGTTGCGCCGCGCGTTCATGGCGCGAATTATCCTCCGTCACCGCAGACCGAGGCAATAAACGCGGGCGCGGAGAGTGCCATAAGTCACGCACTCCTAGCG
>JBOGQL010000002.1:0-1856 GCA_050748985.1 Nitrososphaera sp.
TCGCGAAGGAAGAATTTCAGAAGCAGGTCGAAGCGAAGGTCGGGAGACGTTTGGTGGGTGAATCGCGGGGCAGACCGCGAAAGATCCGGCCGGCAAGCCGTGAAAAAGTACTCTGACCCCCATTTCCGACAGACACCCATTTCCGACAAAGCTCTACGTCATCCACGCGGGTGACGGGCTCGTGAAGATCCTGCTCATGGCGGCCATTCTCGGCACCTGGCGCGGCAGAAAACCAGTGCCGGCTTCAACTGCGTAGCTCGAATCTCTCTGATATAGTCTTCCGTAACCCCAAGGAGAACCGACAGTGGCCGAGAATATTTTGCAGGCTCAGCCGCGTCCGTGGCCAATCGTCCGCCGCCCAACATGCTGCTGAAGCTGACGGCCGCGGGCTTCGGCTGCGCGGGCAGTCGAGGCCGGCACGGGCCGTGTTGGGCTGACGCGCGCCGCAGCTTAGCGGCCATCCGTTAGGCATCAGCGGAGAGCCCATCAGGAATACGATGGAAACTCTACTAGCGCCGATTGTGCTCATGGCGTCGGTGGCTTCCGCGCCTGAAGCTCCGGCGAAGAGCGAGCCTCTCTACCTTGCCGTCGCCAGGCGATTTGTCCGCTTTGCCGGGCCGGCGGTAAAAAACGCGGTGCCGGGACGCGCAGTCGTGACAAAGACGAAAGGGAACACCCTGACCTTGAAGTATCCCAACGGCCATGAAGTAAGCGTAGAGGTCGAGGACGCTTCTGGAGTCAGGCCTGGCGACGAGGTTGTCGTCGAGAGTGGCGGGTTGGTGCTGGAGAAGCGCCGGACCCGTGGGCTGGAGAAAACGCCTCTCACGCCCTCGTATTGATCCGCTTAAGAGGGCCGACGCCAGGGAGGCACGCCGATTGGGCTATGTCCCGTTCGTAGAATGGTCTCGGGCGATCAGGGCAAATTCGATATTGACTCTGGTTTCCGTATCGGTATACTTATACCGATAACTTCGTGTGGAGGACACTTATGGCTGCCGAAAAGGTAACCTTCACCCTTCCCGAGGAAGTGCTCCGCAGGCTGGAAAAGGTCCCTGCCGGGAAACGAAGCCTGTTGGTGGCGGAAGCCGTCAGGCGGGAGCTGGACCGTAGAGCCATGGCCGAGGCCTTGAAGAGGCTCCGCCGCAGTACTGCCTGGAGAGCAAAGGACCATCCCGATCTCATGTCTCCCGAGGACTTTAGTCGCTATCGGCCGGCCAAGAGCCGGGTGACTGGGTGAGCTATCTTCTTGACACGAATTTCGTCATCGGCCTCCTCCGAGGGGCAAGACCCTACTGGGAGTATCTGGGGCGATTAGTGGAAGCGGTGGTCCCGGCCATGTCGGCGGTCAGTCGCTCGGAAATTTTCGCAGGCTGCCACCCTCACGAGGAGAGGGCAACGAAGGATCTGCTCGATCGCTTCGAGACCATCCCGGTTCACGCCTCGATTGCTGATCTTGCCGGAAGATATGTCTATCGGTTCCGGCACAGGGGGTTCATCTTGCACTTAGAAGACGCGCTGATCGGGGCGACCGCCGTCGTGGATGGATTCAACGTGGTGACCCGGAACGTGGACCACTTCCCCATGCTCACGCTCGGGCGGAACCTCGTCCGGTTTCCGGATTGAAGAGAAAGAAGGCCATTTCCCCTTGACAGGGGCTCTGCGAAGCGCCTACCGTAATCCTAAAGCAATCCGAGCCACAATCTGCGTTAGCGTCCGAGGGGTGGGGGAACTTGTGGTATTCCCCGTAACTACCAAGCCAGCGGTATCACGGGAGCGCCCATCACCATGGATCCTCGGCTGGATGGCTCACTAGGCTATTGTAACGAAGCAGATCTGAACCCCCGAACCAATGGAGG
>JBOGQL010000003.1:0-16691 GCA_050748985.1 Nitrososphaera sp.
GTACAACGGGCTCCCCAGCACATTCTCGCGTTTTATTGAGGCATTAAGCGCCGACATTCTTCTTGAGCCTGACTGCGTGGGGAAAAAGAACCTTTAGAACTGGTCTAGTTACCAAGGGTTCTCTACCGTTGACAGCGTCCCAGTACCATGTTATGTCGCTATTTGCCTTATGCACCAACTGGCGCCAATCCGAAATCCCGTGTTTTTTCATGAACCTGGCAACATTGCTGTGCGCTAGGGATTCATCGGACGGGACATAGGAAAGCCCGTCCTCGGTGGCATTCAACGGTAAGGCAGCCTACAAGAGGTCTAATATTTGCAGCTAAATTGCCATACTTAGACATGAAGTGTGGATTATACTTTCAGAAAAATTAAATCCCGTAGCCAGGCTACTTTGATGAAAGCTTTGGTCATAGAGGAGGTGCGCTATGATTTCGAAGATCGCGCGCGATATGCGGATGACTTTGTCAGAGATCTGACAAGGCTGATGGTAATCGCGAAGTTAAACGCGTCAGCAAGAAATCCGACTTCGAAGAATTATTTTCTCCATCTGATGTCACAAATCGAGGGTTGTGAAGCGTACGTTGTAAAGTACGGTCAGCCCCTGCTCTACGCTAGATATCGCGGCATGGAATTCACTGACCAGAAGGTGACATCACAGTTTGTCAGGTCGGGAGAAAACATCATTGACGTGACGATGGAATCGGTGTTCGGCGAGTTTGTAAAGGGATTTGACAGCCTAGCATCAACGTCTGAAAGCAAGGTAAGGTGGGGGATGGCTGCAGA
The DNA here is from genome assembly GCA_050748985.1 of Nitrososphaera sp. Lineage (GTDB taxonomy): Archaea > Thermoproteota > Nitrososphaeria > Nitrososphaerales > Nitrososphaeraceae > Nitrososphaera. Next base: position 787 of record JBOGQL010000003.1, read on the forward strand.
GCAGGAAAAGCCTGACCCGATTTTTGCACTGCTCAATGCGTTCGTGGACGCAGTGAGCAAGCTTTCGTCGCTTGACCCTCTCAGCCAGGACAGCCTTGCCGGCAAGCGATTCGGGGTAAGGAACGCAGGTATTTCAAGAAAGTCTCTGCACTTGGAGTTCCTGATAGATGGACAGTTAAACATACTCGAGCTGAACCCGACAAAGAAGCGCAAGGATGAGGCCGTAGGTTTGCTTTTTGGCAAGTCGGAGATTGCCCATGCTATAGAGGCACTTATGAGGCAGTCATGATTAAAGCGTTAAATAGTTCTTTAATTACTAAATAGCGTATGGGCACGACATGGAAGGCGGTAGCAGACGATAGCAGGCGGCAGATTCTGCTTATCTTAAAGCGCGGCGAAAAGACCCCAAGCGAAATAGCGAAACACTTCGAGTTCACTCTGCCGGCACTGTCAACTCACCTGAAAGTGCTGAAGGACGCCGGCCTTGTAAGGGAGCGCAAGGAAGGCCAGAACCGATACTATTCTGTCAACAGGAGCGCAATGAAGGAGATGGTGCAGTTCTTTGACCTGTTCTGGGACGACAGGCTTCAGAGCCTCAAGGAGTATGTCGAGAACAAGGAGGGAAGGCGGAAATGACAGAACTAACAGGAGAAATAAAGAAGACAATCATCATCGATGCATCGCCAGACGTGGTCTTCAATGCGTTGACAGATGAAAAGGAGCTGACGAACTGGTTCCCGGACCAGGCAAAGCTGGAACCCAGAGTGGGCGGCTCCATGCAGTTCAAGTTCTTCGAGGAGGGCAAGGAAAACCACAGGGTCGAGGGCAAGGTGTTGGAGTTAGTACAGGGCAGGAAAATATCTTATTCGTGGGCAAACCTTTCCGATTCGAACTTTCCAAAGACTGTTGTAACATGGACCATAAGGCCCGCCGCCGGTAACAAGACCCTGGTAACCCTAGTCCACACAGGATTTGATCCCAAGAGCAGGTGGTTCGACCTGCACAGCAAGGGCTGGTCTTACTTCGTCGAAGAGAGGCTGCCCAAATACTGCAGTGGAATACCGCTTGGCAAAAGAGAGAAAATCAAGTAGCCGCGCAATGCCAGGCAAGAAATACTTCCTATTTCCCAGACGGAATGTCGACCGACATATCCATAGAGCTGTCGTCGCCAGTCATAGTGCTGACCGGACCGCCATCCGTATTGTCATTCATCAGTTCCATGTTATCAACATCGGCCATTGATGAGGCTGATGATACCAGGGTGGGAAGCATTCCCGCGGCCACCAAGATGCCTACAACTGCCAGTCCTACTCCTGCAGCTCTTGCAATCCAAATTCCTCTGGACCACATCTTCTCTCCAAAGATTACTCCGGCAAAGAGGCCCATCCAAAGCAGATTCATCCATCCAAGTGCGACCATAAGGAGAAAGTACGCCCAGCAGCATCCAAGACAGTACATGCCGTGATAGAGCCCCATCTTGACGGCGCCTGATGTCCCATCCCTCCATCTGCGCATAAAGAAGCTAAGTGGAGACTCACAGTATCCTATGCATGTCGTCTTTAGCGGAGTAAATTGGTACCCGCCGGCTATAATCAGAAGAGCACCGTAGAGGTACGGGATGAGCCAAGCATTTCCTGCCGTCATTATAGTATTATTCATCACGACAGACCATCCCAGCAGCAGGGCAACACCAGTGAGCGCCCAGACCAGGAGATAGCATCCGATAAACAGAATTACTCTGAAGGAACGAATGGAGGTTGATGCTGGTTTATCTTCTTTTTGAACTGTGACCGAACTCTGACCGCCTTTGTTTTTGTTAGTTACAAATCTGTTATACAGCAGGACCATCGGCGTAATGGCAGGAAACATCATTGCCGCCATTCCTGCAGTCCAGCTTGCGGTAAAGAGCGAGATCGATACAGGACTGTAGGTAGTCATTGCAACAATCATGCTTGGTTGCCATATTGATGCTATCCATGCAATGGCAGAGGTAGCAATTAACGAGATAACCACCATTTTCTGAGTATTGTCCACAGCATGGCATCAACGTAGCTGGCTGATATAAAATTTCTCTGCATTTCATGCCAGATTTACGGTTAAAAATCGATAGTGATGACGCCTAAAAAATTAGGGTGCACCCTGTAACTGTGTTTGTATCAGTCGAGGTGCATCTCCTCATCTCGCTGAATAGGCGATCGGCGCAGGTTAGTGTCATCACTATCTTGAAGCTCGATGCATCGCAATTAAAAAGATTACTTGCTCTCCTGAACCTGTTTCCCTTTTTCTGCCGGCACTATCTGTAGCCTGCCGCCGGGGAATTCCTTCCTGAACTGCGTGCCCCTGAACACCCTGTCGAGAAATATTGCCAGAGCAGCGATTTCAGAGTGGGGCTGGTTGCCGACGGCGATGTTATAGTCTGCGAGCTCGTATGCCTCCCGGGGAACTTTTTCAGCTCCTATGATGACAAGAACATTACGTTCTCTGTGAAGCGACCGCACCGACTCGTCGATGTTGATACCGTACATCGTGAGATGTGCTATTTTGCCGCCTTGCTTCTTCCACCTTCTTGCCAGGGCTTTCCAGTCGTCAATCACGTCAACGCTGAAACCTGCTCCACCCCATCTCTTTGCCACGCTCGCAACCGTGTCGGCCACGGACTGGTCGATGCCTGTCATGTATATCTTGTCCGCGCCAAAGGCCCTTGCGACGAGCGCGGCGTGCGTAGTGACCCTGTCGTCGCGGGCAAGCCTGTGGCCTATTCTGAGGACAGAGACCTTCATGTCGCGCTTTCCTCTGTTGCTAGGGGTTCACTGTGTCCTTTGTTCAAGTGGGTCATGACCTTTTGACGTTCAAGCAGCAGCGACTGTATCAGGTTCTTTAGCTGACTTATGTTGTGACCCGTCTTGGCGGAGACCGGCAGGGCGCGCTTTGTGCCAAGTATGCCAAGTAGACCGGCCTTCTCAAATGCGTCCTCTGAGCTAGTAAGATCGACCTTGTTCAGGACGTAGACAATCTTTGTCGCTGGCACTTCAAACTCGTTTATCACATCAAGCGAGCTCGCGTATCTTGTCCTGATCTCTTCTACGGGCTCGCTGATATCAAGCACCAGCAGCACCAGGCTTGCGTACCTGAGCTCGTCAAGCGTGGACTTGAACGCGTCAATCATGTACGCCGGGAGCTTGCTGATAAAGCCTACAGTGTCGTTTAGCAGAACCTTATCGCCTTGGAGCTCGATCGCGCGGGTAAACGTGGACAATGTCGTAAAGAGGCCCTGCCCTGTGACCTTCGTCTCGCCCGTAAGTGCGTTGAAGAGCGTTGTCTTGCCCGCCGATGTGTACCCGGCGAGCGAGACAGTCGGCAGGCCAGACTTTGCCCGCTGATTTCTGTAGAGCTGCCTCCTTTTTTCCTCCTTTTCCAGTTTCTGCTTCAGAATCGCGATGTGCCTCCTGATGTCAAGAAAATACACATCAGCCTCGTACTTGCCAAGGCCAAAGAATCCTGGCTGTTCGCCAACCTTTGCGAGCCTGACTTTTTGGCGCGCCCGGGTCAAGTCGTAGCGAAGCTGCGCGAGCCTGATCTGTATTCTTGACTCGGCCGTGCTGGCCCTCCTTTCGAATATCTCAAGTATCAGGCGCTCTCTGTCGATTATCTCCACCTTGCAGGTGCTGGCGAGATTGTACATCTGGCTTGGCTTGAGGACTTCGTCGAAGATTATCACTTCGGGCATCAATTCCTCCACCAGCTCTCTTACCTCCTCCGCCTTGCCCCGTCCAATCCCGAACCTCGACCTCGTTATCTGCCGCTGTGTCACCGTCTTGGCGATAGAATATCCGGCGGCCTCAGCCAGTGACATCGCTTCTTTGATCGACTGCTCTACCGGGTAAGTAATCAGAATGGCTTTCCGCTGCGGAGTAACCATCTAGCCTCCACCTCCCGTGCTTTCTTCGAATTTGACGTAGAGCTTGATCCCAAGGAACCGCTCGAGCTTTTTTGCAAGCAGTTCATCGGGCTTGAGCGCGCCCGATTCAAACTTTTTCAGCAGCTGCGCTTTCTCGTTCATTTTCATGCCGAGCTGTTCGTGGGTCAACCCCATCCTCATCCTTGCCTCTCTTATCAACCTGGCAAAGTCAGGATCGATCATCAGCGAGTCAGTCATCGTGATCTTGCTCTTTTGGACTGCCCACGGTGTCTTCCTCCTTTTCGCGGGCAGCTGTGCAGGAACGTACGGTTTGCCGAGCCTTGAGCACGCCATGCATACGCTAAACACCGTGCCGTCAACGAGCACCTTCTTTTGTTCGGCGCTCTGGCGTCCACAGAGTTCGCAGTACGACATTGGGACTCAGAGGCACCCCGGGCGGAATTAATCTTTTCTTCGGAGTGTCTGCTGGACAGTCATGTTCAGAACTATTTCGGCAATGTCACTGGCGTATTCCGGGACCCGCCTAACGTTCTCGGTAATCAGCTTGATCCTGTAAAGCTCGCTGATATCCCGAGGCTTTGACACGGACCGCAGTAATGCCTTTTCCATTTCGTCCACCTTGCGCGCCTTTTCGATCGCCCTGTCCGCCGCTTCGTAGTCGCGCTTGAACATTGACAGGCATGCGTCGTCGAGGACTTCAAGTCCAAAGGAGCACATATTCGATATCTTTTCAACTACGTCCTTGTTAAGAGGGCGGTGCATCTCGATGATATCCCTTGCGATTACCGTGGCATGGTCCGCGACCCGCTCGATAGATTTGGCTATCAGCCTGTATCCAAGGCAGTTGCGAGGCTCCTCAAGGCCTATCTCTCTAAGGAGGTGATCGTTCTTGATGGCTATCTTCAGCTGCCTGACGATGTAAAAACTGAACCTGTCCACTTCGTCGTCCGACCTGATAACCTCCTGGGCAAGCTCAAGATTGTTTTCTCTTAGTGCTAGGAGGACGTCGCGGTACATTGATTTGGCGATGATCAGCATCCTCTTGAATGCAGCATCGACGGAAAGGTCGAGCAGGTTTATGAGAACCTGAAGGGTAATGCCTGTGGCCGAGTCCGCGATGATCTCGGTCCCCATCAGAACCCTCCTTACAATGTTCTTGATGACCTCTCTCTGCTCTACGAGTAACCTATCTTCCTTGGGCACAATCGTAATGACGTTGAATCCCATGAAATACAGGGCAATGAGCTTGCGGGCAATGAAATACGGATTGTTATCTTTGGCCACTTCAATCGTCGCCTCCCTCTGCTCCTTACCTATCCTCCTTGAGGATGGCGCAATCTGAAGGTTGGAATTACCTTGACGCATTATGACTACATGGTCACCCTGCTTGAGCCCTAGATCCTGGATCCATTTCTTTGGAAGTGAAACGATGTAGGAGGAACCGCCGGTATACTGGAGCTTTCTGGTCTCCTCCTTCTGCTGAAGGTCCTTGGCGTTGCGCTCGCCGGAGAGACGGACATTATCCATAAAACAATGGATCCTTGCTATTCTATATATCCATATCCCTCAACTATATAGTTGCCCTGCAGCCAGGTCAATATCTTTATCTGGAATGCAGAACCCGATCTCTCCACTTGAACCCGCTGCCCATTGATCCCCGAGAGAAAGTATCCCGGCATCTTGACGCGCTATTCGGGGCCGGGGTATCAGAATCATTGCCTCCAGAGATCGAATTCGAGTATTCAAGGAGAACAGGACGGATAAAGAACTTTAGCGTCGGCGGCAAGCTCTTTGCGACGCTGCGCACGGACGGCGGCCTTGCCCTGACTTTATTCGGGGCTCAATACCTTGTTGAGAAGAGTGCGAAATTTATGGAAAACTGTGTCCTCCCAAAGGAGGAGGCAGTTCAGTTCGTGAAGGAGGGGCGCTCTCTATTCTGCAAGCACGTGGAGCGCTGCGGATCGAATGTAAGAGCCGGATCTGACGTTGCCATAATCGACGGTGACGAGGTGATCGCGGTTGGCGTATCCCTCCTGGCATCGGAGCACATGAATCGATTCAGCCGCGGTGCAGCAGTCAAGGTGCGACAAGGAATAAAAGGTAGAACCGAGCAACTCGAGATCATATGATGCGCGGCAATCGCGAAATGAGGCGCATGCTAGACAAGATGGGCCTCGACATGAAGCCGATGGACAACGTGGAAGAGGTCATAATCAAGACGGACAGGAAGGAACTGTATCTGATCAAGCCGCAGATAATCGAAATGAAGGGCAAAGACAATACGATATTTCAGGTAGTCGCGACTGACATTGAAGAAAAGCAGCGCGAGGTTCCTTCTTTCAAGGAAGAGGATATCATCCTTGTCATGCAGCAGGCCAGCGTTTCCAGGGAAAAGGCGATTCAGGCACTAACAGAGACCAAAGGTGACATGGCTCAAGCGATCCTGAACCTCACGACTGGCTAGCCGCCGCGTCTTGCTTTAAATATCCCTGCCCTTCCATTTCTACTGGTTTGGCTAAGGAAAAGACTAGCACGGCCAATCTTCCTCCACCAACCTCGCATTCTGCTGTTGAAAGCATTGTAGGCGCTTTATCCGAGCTCGAAACCGATATCGACGGTTTGTACGCACGCGTGGATGAAATGAAGAAGCGCATAATAGCACATTCAAACGAGGAGATAGAAAAGCTAAAGCAGCAGATAACCGTGCTGGCGAATGAAGAAGCAAAAATAATCGTCGACAAGGCCAAGTCGGAAGCCAACGCAGAGTCAGCAGAAATTGCGAAGCAGGCTGAAAAGAGCCTGGCAGGGATAAAGAAGAACGTCGATTCATCCTTTGACAGGGCGGTGGACAACATAGTCAGGACCGTCTTGGGCGATACCGCACCTCTCCAGGCGCAGAAGGCAGAGGCGAAAGCGACAAGGGCAAGAAAGTACGCCGAAGAAAAGCCAGCAAGTTGAATCAGAAGCTTTAAAAACGATATTGGACAGATTCTAATTGTTGATGGAACGCCCCTAACTGAGGAGTTACTACAACACCGCAACGTCGCAGTAGCCACTGTCGATGGTAGGTCTTATTACAACATCATCAAGGCCCTGAAGCTGATGGATATCCAGTTCGATTCAATTTCACCAGAAGAGGCCGCGCAGTCAAACGCCCGGGTCATTATTACAACACGATACGAAGCGGGTATGGTAAACAAGAGGGTGATGACGATACTGGACACCGAGCTTGAAAAATACCCTGCGATCTCGAAGGCAAGGATTCTGCGGACAATAGCAGGTCCGGATGCTGACGACCAGCTGATTATTGGCATTGACCCGGGCAGCAGGATTGGGATATCAGTGATTTACCTGAACCAGGAAATTTCAAGCATAGTAGAGTCTTCAGTAGTTGACGCTGTAGAGCAGGTATCGGCCCTGCTGGGCGGAATACCTTCCAGAAACAAGATTGTTAGAATTGGAGACGGGGGAATCCGAATGACGGGGGAGATCGCCAGGATGCTCAAGAGCAGGTTCCGCGATAGCGTGCAAATCGAGATAGTGGACGAGCACGGGACTTCACGAAACGCTGACGCAAACCGCAGGGGGGCACGGGACAGGTCATCAGCAAGGACAATTGCATTTAGAAGCGGAAAAAGCTACCTGCTGAAATGATTCAAGGCATTAACCATATTTCAGAGCAATGTCTTCGAATATGTCCGCCACGTCTGCGCACCTGTCATGGGCGCCTTCAAGTATCTCATAGACCTCTTTCATTTTGATTATGTGAATCGCGTCGTTTGTCTTGAATAGTTCTGCAATTGCAGTTCTGAAGATAACGTCTGCCTCGTGCTCATACTGACTTATGTTATGACAATGCTCGATTAGCTCGTTCGAGTTCTTGAAGCCCCGCAGTTTCTTTACCAAAAAGTAAACCTCCTGTGTCGACGACAGGAGCATCTTTGCCAGCTCTGTCATGTACACCGTTTGCTCTTTAATGTCGAAGAGTATTAGAGTGCCAACAAATCTGTCGGCGTAGTCTATTATCTGATCGATCTCGCCTGCAAGAGCAGATATGTCTTCCTTGTCCAGCGGCGTCACAAAAGTTTTGTCAATTAGAGTGTAAGCGTCATGAGTAATCTTGTCTCCCTCGTGCTCCAGATCCTCTATTTTTGTGCTTGATTCATGAAGCTTGCTATAATCATTCATTAACTCAACCAGCGTGTTGACTGACTTGATTAAGACTTCTCCTTGCAATTCCAGAAGGCTGATTATTTCACTCTCGTTGGATCGAATCCATGACATGAATCCTTGTCTCAATTGGAATTCAACTTAGCTTAGAGCGGTTGAGTATAAGAAGACACTCATTGTGCTCGAAGGCCGCGCGATCTTGGATTCCATATATTCTATATAGAATATATAGGAAGTATTGATATGGCAGTTGCAAAACACCGACACTATGGGAGTACCGATCTCGGCATTTACCCACTATCAGGTAGTAAGCGTAAATCCGATTTCCGACTCGATCAAAAACCTTAAAGTGATTACATGCGACATCTGCAAGACGGCAGGAGCTTCGCATGATGTCTTTGTGCAGGGCCTTAAAGATGTCGCGTTTCTGAGGCGGTGCTGCGACCAGTGCGTCAAGTCGATTAACTGATCCCGATAGCATTCAATAGCAGCAACGTAACTGCCGCAATAGAAGCGCTGGCAGGTATCGTTATTATCCATGCGTACACGATTCTTTTTCCTAGACCCCACCTTACTGCGGACAATCTCTTGGTAGAGCCCGTGCCCATTATTGCGCCAGAGATAGCATGGGTCGTGCTGACCGGTATCCCAAGCCAAGCCATCGACGTCAGGATGGCACCTCCACCGGTTTCGGCAGCAAATCCTTGATATGGCTTCAAGCTGGTCAGGCGGAACGCCATTGTCTTGACTATTCTCCATCCCCCGAAAAATGTTCCAAAGGATATGGCCGCCGCAGCGCCAATTATTACCCAAAGGGGAACTACAAACGCCTTGGCCTCAAGCAGGCCACCAGCGATGAGCAGCGCCGTGATTACTCCCATCGTCTTCTGTCCATCGTTCGCCCCATGGGTAAGAGAGAAATAGGCTGAAGAGGCCACCTGCAGCCTTCCAAACGTCCTGTTAACCTTGGCAGACGAAGATTTGCGGAATGCTATCAGGATGGCAACAGTAAACGCAGCTGCTATCGCGAATCCTACTGAAGGTGATACAACCATGAATATCAGGATTTTTTCGATCCCTGAGAAAACTATTCCTTGGAGACCCCCTGCAATCAGCGCCGAACCAACGAGACCCCCAATTAACGCATGACTGCTTGATGAGGGCAGACCAAACCACCAGGTAATGAGATCCCAGGTTATCGCGCCGATGAGTCCTGCGAAAATCACGTACAAAGTAGAAAATTCAGGCTGGATTATCCCCTTGCCCACGGTTGCCGCCACAGCGGTGCCAAACACAAACGGCCCGGCAAAGTTAGCTGTTGCGGCAATTGATACTGCCTGCAAGGGCCGCAGAACACGAGTCCCCACCACTGTTGCTATTGAATTTGCAGCATCGTGAAAGCCGTTTACAAAATCAAAGAAAAGAGCGGCAGCAATTGCCCCGTATACCACTAATAGCGTCCCTTCAGCTTGTACCAAATTCAATCAACTGGATATCGTGGTGGGATTAAGCCCGATCTGCGCTGCTCTTAACTCACTCATTTTTAGTGAATACACTCCTATCAGTAATGGCTAGGAATGGTCATTATAAAACTGATGCAGCGCAAGCTCATCTGATATTAGGCCAATCTTCATTCTAGGCACACCAAATTGATCTCCGCGTCCAAACGCGATAATTCAGAAGCAAGACCAGCGTCCGGCCCGGTTATGGATAGAGGATATACATTATGTGCAGTTCCATGAAACCCGAATTGCAAAGAGGGCAATAAATGCGGTCACCGGGATTTGAACCCGGGTTATAGGCTTGGGAAGCCCATGTCATAACCAAGCTAGACCATGACCGCACCTGAGTCGTAGTAATTGCGCATTGGGAAGAATATTAAAATCTTGGGAAACAACGGTCTTGAGTCGTTTTTCTGTCAAGTATAATGCGCCGCAAGGGCGATTCTCAGCGTCCCAAGCATTAAATTAGTAGCCATGAAATTTGGGCTAGAATTTGTTATGAAATGTTTCAACTGCTCTTTCGAACATAATCCAACTCTTTCGAAACCCCTGTGTCCGCAGTGTGGATTCTGTCATTATTGTAGAGACTTCACGTGTTTGCACCATGATTCACGACGGAAATAAGCGCAGCTGGGAGTATTGAGCATAGAAGAGGGATAAGGCGTTTGGCTTCACTCGGCATCTCCCTCGACACTGTCAGGTAAACCGGCGGCACGCCAGAATTCTCCAGCCCGCGTCAACCTCCGGTCTAGCAAGGCCACCTTTACGCCATCCACTTTCCGAACGGCAAGAGGAGTGGATTTTCCAGTGTCATGCGAAGCTACAGACCAATAGTCTTTTAGCTGATAAGGGAATAGCCTGTAAGCAGCGATGGATGCGAGTACAAAGGGATTCCTCAAAGTCCAGCTGATGTGGTTAGCCGTATCTCTTGGCATCAGTCTTGCGATCTCGGCTCTAGTGCCATTCCCACTCAGCATTATTGCGATATTTGGAGTCTTCCTCGCAATGGGTTATTACATTAGAAGAAGGCAATTGCAGCGCATTGGCGCAACAGGCGGAGCCGACCGCTTTGCTTCCATGAGTAGTTCTGAGGGTACGGCAGTCAATTACCTCTGCATGAATTGTGGTACGAAGCATAAGGAAATTGCCTGTCCGAAATGTGGGTCAAAATCTAAGAGAGCAAGTTTCATCTGAAGGGGAGTCCAGATGTCCGATGACAAGGTTTCGACGGCTATTCCGCCTTCAGCAACCTCTGTCGCAACTGTTTAAATCGTAAGAGGTTGTGATTTCTTAAAGCAGAAGCGCCAGGGGTTGACTGCCCAAGACGTGATGGACGGAAAAACATGCCTCATAACAGGAAGCACATCAGGAATTGGCAAAGAATTAGCCCTAGGTCTTGCCAGAATGAATGCAAACGTCGTTCTGGTTGGCCGCAGCAGGGTCAAGTGCGAAGAAACGCTGCAGGAAATAATCAGGAGGGCTGAGGGCTCCGATGTCAACAATAATCGAATTTCTTACCTCGTAGCCGACCTTTCTTCTCAGGCATCGGTCCGGCAGCTTGCTGACGAATTCATGGCTACCCGTCAGCGACTGGACATCCTCGTCAACAATGCAGGCGTATTTCTAGCTCGGCGTACCACGACTGTGGACGGCATCGAACGCACATTTGCCGTAAACCACCTAGCGCCTTTTCTCTTGACGAATCTCCTTGTCGACAGGATCAAGGCGAGCAACCCGTCTAGAATCATAACTACAAGCTCTGTAGCACACGAAGGAGCCCATGTGGATCTTGATGATATCCAATTTGAGAGAAAGCGTTACAACGGCATCAAGGCATACGGTCAGTCAAAATTGGCTAACATATTGTTCACAAAGGAGTTGGCCAGCAGGCTGGCGGGTTCTGGCGTTACAGCAAATTGCTTTCATCCGGGAGGGGTGAGAACAAATCTCGCCGGCGAAAATCCTTGGTACTATCGGCTAATCTGGGCTATAATTAGCCCGTTTCTGATAAGCTCGGAAAAGGGGGCAGACACTGGAGTATACTTGGCGTCTTCTCCGAATTTAGAAGGAGTAACAGGGAAGTATTTCGTGAAACGAAGTGAAGTCACACCTTCAACTGCAGCGAACGACAACGAAGCGGCGGCTAGGCTCTGGAAGATTAGCGAGGACCTGACGAATTTGAGAAGTCAGTAGATGATTGACTCAATGATCAGTAATAGGGAAGGACACGGGAATAGCGAATTTAGTATCCTTGCTCAGGAAAGAACCTGCAGTGCTGTCCGCCGAATAAAAGTAAGTAGAAATCAATGCACTAGTGAAACGACTCGGAACTTTTTCAGCAGTCCAGACGATCAGATAAGCAATAGCAGACGTTATCCTAGCTCCTTTATCCTTTGGTTAACTGCCTCTAGGTTTCGTTCTAGGAATTTCTTGTAGGCACGAAGGAGCTTTGCTTGATTTATTTTGGTTATTGTGTCGATTCTTCCCAGCATAGATTCGGCTTCTTTTGAAATATTGGTAACCTTATCGTCAATTGCTATCTTGTCTTCGATCTCCATGCTGATGGACCTTATCAAGTCTCTGACGGCATCTGCCGCTTCCTCAACCTTGTACAATATCCTGTCATGGGCCTCTTGGCTGTCTGACGAACCCTTGCCACGGGTTTTCCCTGTAGCCATTCCTAATCACTTCATCACATAATCCGTCAGATACTTAACCTTATAGCTTGGCACGCCCATCATGGATGAGATGAGGCCGGCTAACCTAATTGCATGCATCGCGGTCCGATCTAACACCGTGAATAATAGGAAAATATTGAAGCTACCATACGCTTATCTCTTTTTTTCTTCCGTCTAGGCAAATTCTATAATTATCTAGTATGTCTCTACCTACAAGGGCTCTAGCAGGCGTCCGCTCTGGAAAATCAAGACATCCTATGTGCATATTCTCATGCATTCTGCCAAAGATCTCGATCGATACTTCATAGTAGGGAATATGTACTATTCCTGCGCCCGTTACCGTCTCGTCGCTGCCTGCAAATGCAAGATTCAACTCGTTTGCAATGTACGTAGGAATGATAGTCTTCGATGAAGCAAAATCAAGATGTGCGTCAACGACGATTTTTTTGTTACTTCCGGCATCGATGATTCCCATGCTGACGAGAGGCAAATTATTCCTGTACTGAATTGTGATTCCCTCTCTTTCCGCCATTCGCGTTACCTATCGCTACTATAGGAGATCCTTTATAAAAAAACTACACGATCGCAACCGCTCAACTTGAGGTGCTAGGGTGAATTGGAAGATTAAAGTACTAGTAGCGACCAGATTGCTTTTACTATGGTACGCAAGTTCGAAGATTGGTGGAACAGCGTTCCTGCAGATCTAAGGCAGAAAGCTCGCAAGGGCGATGAAGCAAACAAGCCGTTGCTCAACCAGATTAATTATGTCCTTCTGCATCTTCATTTGTCTGGAAAACATGACTTGAAGCCCAGTCATGAAGAGCTGAAGGACTGGCTACACAGCGGCCAAGTTGATGTTCTCAGAATGAAAAAGTAACGCAAGGATCCACCGGAAGTGAAGGGTCTCGCAACTGCCAGTCGTTGACGGTAGGGGGGAATAGCCGGCGGCCTTGGAGTAAACCCAGTAGAGGATATTGATAACATTATAGAGGAACCGGATGGGACGTTATACAGGATATATTGTAGTCGACAAGGATGCGAGAATGGCGACGTTTGCAGAGCCAGTCCTAGAACTTCTATGGAATAGTACCATCCATGCTTATAAACGACTTTGACAATATATAATGCAAAAATGAAAACATTACGGGATCGCATATCCGCTATCAGGTCGGAACATAATACGGACAAACGAATCAAGATGCTCCAGCAGCTGAACGATTCTTTACCGAAAGCTAAGAGGCTGCAATTGCCAACCCTGATCACAAATGCGTACATTCGGAGAGCATTGGACATCATCGATGAAAGAATGTCGTTACAAGCCTAGAATTAACACCTATTCTACTTTGAAGTGCAAGATCATCCCGTCGGAGATTATGTTGACACATTCCGTGAATCGCCAACAAATGGCATGCTTTGTGACAAAGATCATCATGGCCTAGTCATTGCGGTATCTTAAGATCAGTCACTTAGCCAAGCCTTGTTTTACTTCCCTAACGAGCTCTTCCCCTAGCATCTTCAGATTATTCCGTTCGTCCTTTATATTTTCATGACATGAAACGAGCCACAGCGTAAAACATACCCGTACTTACATATTCGAAGACATTCTCATCACTGCTCTCGCAGTGGCTTTTCTCCTTTCCATCAATATTACTGGGATAGGCTCAGTCCTTTTTGCGGTTGCCCGCCAGTTCAGGAATAGACTCCACTGGAATATCAAACATGATAGTATTTTCTGTCATTTCGAAATTAGCCTTTTCGATTTCCATATTTTCAAACACGCGCTGGACCATGGTGGAAAGGAACAGAGACCATTTCATCCCTAAGTCATGTTGAATGACATACGAATACCTGTTGTTCTTCATTTCCTTGGCGTACAGCATGCTAGAGACCGTAAGCCAAGATTCAAACATGTCCAGGAAACTCTCTACACCATAACCGCTCCTTAAAACCAGTAGTATTTCCTTAACTTTCGCGTCCGCAAAGAATTCGGCAACCTTCTTTATTTCATCATCGGAAATGTTCTCGAGCAACAAGCCTAATAGCGACTTGTGAATTGGAATCATTCCTGCCCTGGCAGCATTGGCATGCCAGTCATGGTATTCCGAGACAATTTTCTGCGCCACAGTGTTCAAGCTTACATTCTGCTGTTCAGCCTCAAACCGGAGCTTGTCTAAAACCTCCTTAGCGAACCTGAAGGTTATGTTCTCTTTCTGAAGCTGTTGATCCTGCACATCGCTATTCCGCACAGCAGAAAAGATGTGATCCAACTTTATTAACATTTACTAATGTTTAGTCACTTTTCTTGCAACAGATCAGGTGGAATCAGATCTATGTAAGATCGAATAATTTTACATCATGCAGGTTGAAATAATATTATTAGCAATAATAGCTAAGCAAACAGTGAAATTTTATATTCCAGAAGTGGCATTGCAACACAGAGAAGCCTCATGGGTGAAAAAAGGACCGAACCTCTGAATTCCATTATGCTCGTGGATGACGAGCGCGACATCACGTCCGTGTTGCTGCGTGGACTGCAGAAAGAAGGTTTCCAAGTTTGCGCCTTTAATGATTCCGAGGAGGCGTTATCCCACTTTAGACCAGGATCCTACGAACTACTAATAACTGACATAAGAATGCCAAAGCTGAACGGCTTCGAGCTGTATAGCAAGATAGCGCTGCAAGATCCGAAAATCAAAGTCTGCTTCTTGACCGGCTACGAGGTATTCGATCAAGCGTTTAAGATGGCTCACCCGGACTCCAATCTAGCTTTTGTAATGTACAAGCCGGTTTCTATAACTGCTTTGATCGACAGAATAAGATCTGAGCTAGACGAAAGGAGTACGCGGTAGACCTGGGGGTAATGGACGATTATGCAAAACCGGCAGAAGGATGAAATGATAAGAGACATCCTGATCTCTACCAATGGCGGAGCAACCATATCAAAAATAATGTTTCGTGCCTATGCTAGTTATTTGCAAGCCAAGGGGTATCTCCGAATTCTTATCGAGAACGAACTTGTGGAATTTGATTCACTTGAAAGAAAATATAGGACTACTCCTAAGGGAATGGATTACCTTTCAACAATCCAGGGTATGTCTGAAATGCTGAAAATACCGACCAAGCGCTTTACAAAAACCTTGTAACAGCTGAGGAGCGTACAGGAAATATGGCATCGTACGATAGACGAATAGCGCCAACAATGCTTAAAATCGATAACAGAGAAATTTAACCATGAAGTCGTTCGAAAAAATGCCTGAAAATGAAGGAGTGGCAACTTCTTACTCACTGAACTCCGATCACGGTCTGAAGGTAGACAGGATAAATGAGCTTGACGATAAGCAGGAACTGGGAAATTTGGTCGAAACCTTAAGCAGACTTTGTATCAGGAATACAAGACCCATTACGAGAGATAATAGACATCCGGTTTTTTGTTAGCATACAATCCTTCGCATTTCTTATAACACATGGAGATCAATTGAAAATCAGTCGTGAACAAAACAGATAAGGGTCAAGTTTCGGCTTGGAACCTGTCTGGAGTAGTTCACGGCTCTTGTTTGTCAAGGATGATTGGGATGAGGAGGGGAATAGAATGAGCACAAAAATTAGGGTTCGCGTCAAGCCGTACAGAAGAAAGGC
>JBOGQL010000004.1:0-1790 GCA_050748985.1 Nitrososphaera sp.
CCGTCGCGGAGCTCAAACGCGCCCAGAGCGAGCTGCGCAAGTATCTGGTGGAATACCGCCTGCGCCGCCAGGACGGCCGGTATATCTACATCGAGGACGAGGGGGCCTTCTTGACCTATGGGAGCGGCGCGGCCCAGCGCATGCTCGGCACCATGAAGGACATCACGGCGCGCAAACACGTCGAGGAGGCCCTGCGCCGCGCCAAGGAGGAGGCCGATGCCGCGAGTGAGGCCAAGAGCCGGTTCCTCGCCCACATGAGCCACGAGCTGCGCACGCCCTTGAACGCCATCTTGGGCTACGCGCAGATCCTCGAACGCGATACCACGTTGAGCGGATCGCAGCGCCACGGTGTCACCGTGATGCACCGCTCGGGCGAGCACCTGCTCGGCCTCATCAACGACATCCTCGACCTCTCCAAGGTGGAGTTCCAAAAGCTCGAGATCCAGTCCCACGACTTCAGCCTGCGCGACTTCCTCGAGGGCATCGCCGCCACCTTCGCAGTGCGTGCCCGCGAGAAGGGCCTCAGCTACCGCCAGTCGTCCGATCCGAACCTGCCTCCGTATGTGCACGGGGACGAACAGCGCCTGCGCCAGGTGCTCTTCAACCTCATCGGCAACGCCGTCAAGTTCACCGACCACGGCGAGGTGGTATTCACGGTCGAAGCGCTCGGCCCCCGGCTGCGCTTCACCGTAGCGGATACCGGCCGCGGCGTCCCCCCTGAGGAGCTCGAGCAGATCTTCCAAGCCTTCCACCAAGGGAAAGGCCAGGTCCGGGCCCATGAGGGCGCGGGGCTCGGGCTCGCCATCAGCCGCGGGATCGTTGAGCTGATGGGCGGCACGGTTGAGGTGGCAAGCACCCCGGGGCAAGGCAGCCGCTTCTGGTTCGACATCCCTTTGCCTTCCGCCGCCGCCCCGAAGCGCGCGCAGCCAACAGCCCCCGGGATCCTGATCGGCTACCTCGGCCCCAGGCGCCGCATCCTGGTGGTCGACGACGTCGCCGAGGGACGGGCCCTGCTCACGGATCTGCTGGAACCTCTGGGCTTCCTTATCGCAGAGGCCGAGAACGGCCAGGAGGCCCTCCGCGTGGCCCAGGGCTTCCACCCCGACGGCCATCCTCATGGACTTGCGCATGCCCGTCATGGACGGCTACGAGGCCACCCGCCGCATCCGCGCCATCCCAAAGCTAATAGAGGTCGTCATCATCGGTGTCTCGGCCAGCGCCTTCGGTCATCACAAAGACCGGTGCCTCGAGGCCGGTGCCAACGATTTCCTCCCCAAGCCCTTCCCGAAGCAACGGCTCTTCGAACTGCTTGCCCGCTACCTCGGCCTCGGATGGCGCTATGCCCCTGGTGCCGCGGCGAGCGCGCCTGAAGCGAGCGCCCTCGTCCTCCCGCCAAGCGAAGTCCTCACAAGGCTCCTCGCCCTGGCCGGGGGCGGCGACATCAAGTCCCTGCTCGACGAGGCACATACGCTCGAACCCGACTACCCGCCCTTCGCCCAGGAGCTTCGCGCCCTGGCCCAGGGCTTCCAGGTCAAGCGTATCGTCCGGTGGCTCGAAAGCCGTGGCGCCTGTGGCACCACCACACAGCCGAGCTAGACCGCCTCGGCGGCTCGCGGGGCTTACAGCGGCGAGGGCAAGTGTCCGTTGGCAAGCTCTAGAACAGCAGCCGGGTGACGAGTTGGAGCTGATGAAACATCTGGCTGGCTCCAAATGCATCCCGCGCAGCCGTCCCCGGCACCGCGAGGCTGTAGGCGAGAGTGACCGAGGCGTGGGGGCTCAAGGTCCAAACG
>JBOGQL010000005.1:0-2456 GCA_050748985.1 Nitrososphaera sp.
CTCGTGGACCATCTTTTCCGCTCTGAGTCGGGAAAGATGGTTTCCGCGCTCGTGCGCATCTTTGGCGTGAATAACGTAGAGCTGGCCGAGGATGCGGTCCAAGACGTCCTCTGCCGTGCGCTCGAGACGTGCAAGTACGGTCGTCTACCTGAGAATCTGTCGGCGTGGCTGATGCGGGCGGCTCGTAACCGAGCGATCGACATCGTTCGACGCCACGGTCACTTTGCCGAGATCGCCGCTGAGGTCGCTCGCTTCATTGAATCCGAGTGGACCCTCGTTCCGACCGTCGATGCGCTCTTCGAAGAGCACTCCATTCGAGACAGCGAGGTTCGGATGATGTTCTCGTGCTGCGACCCGACCCTCAGCGGGGATTCACAGGTGGCCATCATCTTGAAGTATCTATGCGGGTTCAGCGTTGCGGAGATCGCCCAGGGATTCCTCACCTCGGAGGCAACCGTCGAGAAGAGACTGACCCGCGCGCGGGCGGCCCTGGCGAAGAGCGGGGCTCTTTACGAAGTGCGGGACAACGGTGAGGTCTTGGCGCGGCTCGACTCGGTGCACGGGGCGCTCTACCTCTTCTTCAACGAGGGCTACCACGGGGGCCACCCTCGTGCCGCCGTGAGAGAAGATCTCTGTTTTGAGGCGCTACGCCTCGCCAGAATGCTCGCGGAGCACGAGGCGGCAGCGACCCCCAAGACCAGCGCTCTTATCGCGCTGATGTGCCTTCACGCCGCGCGCTTGCCGGCGCGGGTGGACGACGAGGGGGGCTAGTCCTGCTCGCGGAACAGGACCGGGCCCTGTGGGATCGCAATCTCATTGGCGAAGGGCTCCAGTGGCTTGGTCGATCGGCCGACGGCGACCATGTGTCGGAGTATCACCTCGAGGCCGCCATCGCCGCGCGACACTGCGCCGCTACGACCTTCGAGGAAACCGATTGGCGGGAGATCCAGGCGCTCTACGACGTCCTCATGCGGTTGCGTCCCTCGGCGGTCATCGCCCTGAATCGGGCGATCGCGATCCGCATGGCTGAAGGGACGGCTCGCGGCGTCCAGGAGTTGGAGGCTGTTGCCGACCAGGAGCGCCTGGCCGATTACCCCTTCTACCACGCCGCGCTCGGGGACATGCACGTACGCATGGGCAACACACAGACCTCGCTGGCACACTTCGACAAGGCGGTTCGGCTCGCTCGCAACCCTGCCGAACGGCGTTTCTTCGAGCGTCGTGCCAGGTAGTGTGGTCGCCCGGGCGCGAGACGCCCAACTCAATTCAGCGCAGGGGGTATGAGCGCGGTCGATATGCGCGGTCTGCTGGTTCCCCTAACGAACAAACTCTTCTTAGCCGAACCCCGGCGGGCGGGCTCACTTTTCATCCAGCGTTCCCCCCAAGCGACGCGGAGGTGGCGCAGGTACTCGACATCATCCGGCGGCGCGTGGGGCGGCTCCTGCGCGCGGCGGCAGCCGCTCTTGCCATGCAGCGGGCGATGCTCGACGTCAACCGCATGCACCGTGAGCGCGGGCTACCGTCGTTTCGAGATGGGGATCGGGCTCAACACCGGCGAGGCGGTGGTGGGTGACATCGGCGCGGAGCAGCGTGCCAAGTACGCCATCGTCGGGAGTGCCGTCAACGTGGTCGCCCGCGTGGAGGCCTCCAACGTGGGCGGCCAGATCTTCGTGAACGCCGCGACCTACGAGCGCATCCACGATCTCGCCGAGGTTGGGGCGCCTGTGCCAGTGGAAGCGAAAGGGCTCCGCGAGCCGCTGCTCGTCTACGAGCTCCACGGAATCCACGGGCGCTTCGCCCAGCGCTTGCCGGAGATGGGGACGGACGCCGACCCTCAGGTGCACGTCGCGCTGGCGCTCACCTGCTCGGTGATCGAAGGCACGTGATTGGCTCGCAGCGCATCGAGGGCACGGTGGTACGCCTCGGCACCCGGCACCTCGACGCCCAGCTCGACCGGGCACTTCCCGCGCTCACCAACGTGCGCCGGCGCCGCAGCTACCCAGGGCTCGGGTACGACTCCGGCGACCTCTACGGCAAGGTCGTCGATGCGCGCGACGGATATGACGCCGGGCTTACGCGGATCTGCCTCACGTCCGTGGACTCAACCGACCAGGGGATTCTCGAGATGTTCCTCGAGGACTGATCCCGTGGGGGCCGCAGTTGGTGACGAAGACTCGGACATCTCGTCTTGCCGTCCCTGACGGTGTTCCTGATCACCGGGTGAGGAGCGGCCGGTAGACGCGACCCTCCACCCGCGCGAGGTAGGCGACCAAGTCGCGCTCGAGATGGGCGGCAAGCTCCGGCTGCTCCTGTACCAGGCTGTGGCGCTCGCCGGGATCCATCGCGAGGTCGAAGAGCTGGACGAGGTCGAACTCGGCCGACCACGTGAGCTTCCATCGCCAGTCCCGGTACAGGAAGTACGTCCGCTTGAACGACGCGCGCCCCACCACGTCGCG
>JBOGQL010000006.1:0-12824 GCA_050748985.1 Nitrososphaera sp.
GTTCCATACATGATAGAAGGAGGCAAGGTGACGAACATGGAAGCAGATGTGGAACTTGCGACATTGACAGTGACCATTGCGTCTACTAGCGCCGGAAACTTCACAGTTGATCTTCGCAGGAATTTCATGCAGGCTCTTAGCGTTCCAGGCGTTCCGACAGGTGGAGATGATGTTGCCTACGAAGTCTTCATTGACGAAGCAGGAGGCGAAATAGCGAGTGATGAAAAGAGTGGCACTTCAAGAATACTGACAATTCCATTTGACCAAGGCTCTGAAACAATCGAAATAATCGGAACATGGCTAGTGCCAGAGTTTGGTGCAATAGCTGCAATCGTGCTCGCAGTCGCAATCGTCGGAATCATCGTAGCAACGACAAGGTACGGCAAGTTCAAGGGCTTCATGCCAAAGCATTAAGCCTTTTTCCTTTTTATTATTTTGATGCAAGCAACCGTAAGGTATCGCCGCAAGTGAATGGGGCCTTCGGAGGGATTTGAACCCTCCTCAAGCGGTTTCTGCCGAAAACATAGAGAACCCGGCCACAGCCGCCTATACTAACCAAGCTATACTACGAAGGCCAGCCAAAAAATTTGCGTTAGCCACTGTATATAATCGTTAGATCGTGCCATGCTCCGCTAGCGCAGGCTAATAGTAGGGAACATCTATTTCTACGGATGATTCTTGTGACATTACTTCGGCTTTCCGGATAATTTCGTTCCCGGAATTATGCCAAGCCTTACCGTTTCTATGCCGATCGTTTCCAGCCTGTCTGCAAGCCCGTTCAACCCGATCGAATCTCCTGCAAGATGACCCAAGACTAACAGATTTCCCTTCAATTTTTCATCGCGCAATTTCGCAAGGTCGCCGTAATCTATGTGCAGGTAAATGACTGTCGAGATGCCATGATCAAAATAGGCCCGAGCAACGTGATATCCGCCGTTTGTGCCAGCCGCTACCACCAGCGCCCAGCGGCCTGCCCTGTTTTTCTCACTTCCCAGTCTTACACGCGGCTTCGTGGCAGCATGTTCGAATTCCGGGATCCTGTTAATCGACGCGATAATGTCTGAGACGTATTTTGTCTTGCAGGATTTGATATTCTCCAGAATGACCTTTCGCATGAACTCATCGCAGGGTTGATGGATGTTGACAAGAGGCATTCCCATCGCCTCCGCGGCACCAACAACGTCGCTATAGATTTCCGCGTGGTTTCTAGTCTCTATTCGCTCCTTCAACTTCCTGACAGCCTGAGTAGCGACGCGCCTTGGAATTCCATGGTACTGCATGTATTCGACATGCCTGTCAAGCACCTTGTAAAAATTGATGACAGCTACGCCTAGCGGGTGATGGGCAATTACGGCGTCACATCCAAGGCTTCTGGCAAGCATAAGCTCCGCCGTGCCAACGTCGACTGCAATCATGACCTTGCGAATGTTCCCGCCCTTGACGTGAACGGCGCTGTCCGGCGGCATTTTTTTCCATCCCGCAAGCTCCAGCCCTATTTTCATTATTCGTTCAGTGTCAACTGCCACCATAGATATCAGTCCGGAGGCTGGTGCAAAATTTAAATCTGATCGGGCTCCCCTTCAGAAAGATGAGCTGCTCTGACGAACACGTGTCGCACTCGGTGGAGGGGAACCTCATCCAGATAACGCCGCAGCTAAAATCGAAGCTAAAGAAGGCAAAGTATGGCGTGTACAACCATTCGGCTGTCGAGCTCTGCCACTGGACGAAAAAGTCCTTTGCGAACGAAGGTTCATGTTACAAGCACAAATTCTACGGAATCTCCACTCACCAGTGCATGGAAATGACTCCAACCGCAATGAACTGCGAAAACAGGTGCATCTACTGCTGGCGGCCGACCGAATTTTACGACACGCTGCAGATGCCGGAGGAGCTTGTGGACGAGCCAGACGTTATCGTGCAGCAGCTGATGGCAGAGCGCAAGAAGCTGATAGACGGCTTTTTTGGAAATCCAAAGAATGATAGGGCAAAGCTGGATGAGTCTCTTCTGCCGGCGCACTATGCGATTTCGCTTTCAGGCGAGCCTACGATGTACCCGAAGCTTCCGCAGCTGATCAGGTACCTAAAGTCTCTCAAGGCAACAAAATCAATCTTTCTGGTTACAAACGGTCAGGAGCCCGAGATGCTCCGGAGGCTTGAGGCAGAAGACGCGCTTCCCACTCAAATATACCTGTCAACCAATGCGTCGAACAAGAAGATGTTCTACCAGATCAATCGCCCCCGGCACAGTGATGCGTGGGAGCGCTGGTGGGAGAGCCTGCATTTCATTTCCACTGTGCCAACTAGGACTGTGCTGCGCATGACTCTGATACGAGGGTATAACGATAGCTGCGATTTTGTGGAGGAATTTGCAGGGATGATGCAGAAGGGCGATCCGCACTTTCTCGAGCTCAAGTCCTACATGCACATCGGAATGTCCACTCGGCGCCTGGACCAGGAACACATGCTAGAGATGGACGAAGTGAGAGACTTCTCAAGCCGATTATGCGTCAGGATGCCGAATTTTGCAAAAATGGATGAGAGCGAGATTTCCAGAATTGTGGTGCTACAGAACAAGAATCGATACGTAGATCGCTGGATCAGGTCATATTTCGACGAGAAGGAATTATTGGAAAGTAGCTAGGTACCCTCCAGGGACTCGGGCGATAGTATGGCTGCCGGAACGTCATACTAGTCATTAAATATTAACGCAGGCAAGTACGTTCAGTCCGATCTCAATGTCCAAAGTAGGATTCATTCCGCTGTTTGTCGCGTTTGTCCTGGCCATGCCTGCAACGATGCTAGCCACGGCCTCAGGACAGCAGCCTAGTGTTTTCCTCCCCCTTGTTGAGGAATCGCGCAGCCCCAAGATCGACGGATACTGGACGTCATCCGGCGAATGGAGCATGGCAAGCGAGACCGTCCAGAACTACGATGATGATACGGTTCTTGTCATAAGGGCAATGCGCGACATAGATAACGTCTATGTTTTGCTAGAAATGCCGAAGGATCGTGTAGTGGACGGCACCGGCGGTATTTGCTTTGATACCCAGTCCGACGGAGGCGCCTACATGAATCCAGACGACTATTGCTATGTTCGCGGGACAACCCTCAGGGCGTATCAGGGCGATGGCCGAACCACGCTAATGCAGCAAATGCCGCTTGACCCGGATGTCCTTGGCGAAAGAGGCCTATCAGGAGCCAACAGTCCTTATGAATCCGGCGATCACGTGACATATGAATTCAGAGTTCCGATGGATAACATCGGCGAGCATGTCCAGTACGGATTTTACGTAACCTACGATACAGTGGGACAGTCAAACAATTACACGTATTACTACTCGTGGCCAGAGAGCAGCACCGCGTCGTTCCTCAGGGTCAATTCGCCAAGGTCATGGGGAGTTGCTACCACTTCTGATGTGGCTATACCTGAATTTCCGCTTCCTGTTCTCGGAGCGATCGCAGGCGTTGTTGGGCTCGTCGCAGTAATCACCAGGTCAAGATTTCTGAAGGCCTATCGATAAACTGTCCAGTGCTGCGATATCCAATCTGCAAATTTTTGAAGTGCCTTCATCCGGTGAGAGTATTCGTTCTTCCGTTCCCCTAGCTGTGCAAAGGTCAGCCCTGCCTCCGCCGGGATAAATATTGGATCGTAACCCCAGCCCCCTTCTGTAATCCTGTCCGATATGCTGCCGTCGACTCTGCCCTCAGAGATCGACATTTTTTCCCCGTCATAGTACGCTATCATTGAGCGAAACGAAGCTGATCTGTTGACAGTTCCGGCAAGCAACTTCATAATGCCTGCGTTGCCTATAGTTCTGAACACAAATGACGAATACTGCCCAGGAAACCCGTTTAGTGAATCAATGAATAGCCCGTCGTCTTCCACAATTACCGGTCTGTTAACTAGAGCGAATGCACTCTTTACTTTTACAGCTACTATCTGCTCGATAGAATCCGACTGCACCTCGACAAGGGAGATCTGCGCAAGTTCTACTGAAATGCCGCTTGAGGACAGGATAGACCTGACCTCGCGGAACTTGTTCTCGTTGCTACTCGCAAAAGTAAGTGATCGCAATGACATTGTCTGACTTAGCATCCAGAAATAAATACTAGGTGACCCGGGCATACCTGCCGCGCTGTTCTATTTCTTCGACATTTTCTAGGATCTTTCTTGTTCTTTTTTCTCCAATAATACTCGCATATCCTTCTATGAAGCGGTCAAAGGCTTTCCTGACGCTAACGTGCGCGCTTGTAAACGCCTCCTTTATCAGCCGTATGTCTGTAGCCGCGTCCTCGGTTCGCTCCGAATAATGAGAGAGGCCAAAGTCAAGCAGGACCAGGCGATTTCCATCAGCTATAAAGTTTGATGTCGTAAGGTCACCGTGGATTATGTTGCCAGAGTGAAGCAGGCCGGCGTAGCGGCCGATCCTGTAGCAGAGCGCGGGAGATACCGCGTCACGCACGTTTCTCCCCCTGACAAACTCCATTATTATTTCCGCCTTTACAGGGTCAACGAAGTATACGAAAGGCGATTCAACGCCGGCGCCCTTGGCGGCCGACATGAAGGCTGCCTCGTGTACTGTCCTGTGCTTTCGGATAACCCCGTCGAGCGATTTATGCCTGTATGGCTTTGGCGTGCGTACTTTGGAAATTGCTTTGGCGCCGGCCCATTCTATCAGGTAGATGTCTGCCTCTGCGCCCCTTTTCAACAGCCGCGACTGCAATAATAATATAGCCTCTGCCCAGCAGATAAAAATGTGGTGAGCTTTGAGCCTGCGCCTGGCGAAAAAGTGATCCTGGACGAGGACTGTGCAGAGGACAAGCTGCGAAATGGCATTCTCATTTTGACAAACAGGAGGCTCGTCTTCCAGAAAACCCAGGGGAGAATCGCTACACTATCGAAAAGGGAAGGAGACGTGGTCATTGACATCGTGCTTGACAAGATTTCAGAAGTCAGGTCTGAAGGTTTTCTTGTAAAAAAGCTCGTGGTCAGCTCTGGGGAATGGACCTACAAGTTTGGCGTCTTCAGCAACGGCAAATGGGAGCGCCAGATAAAAGAGCTCAGGACCGGCGCCAGCTGACATCAACAGTGTCCACCCGCCACGACTGCTGAACGAATGATTCCTGTATTCTTACGTGCTTCCGTGTTGCCCGGTATTGCTGGATCGCTGTCCAAGAGATCTGCGCGCCGTTGTCTCCGGCAAATCTGATCGGGCAGACGAATAGCCGAGCTCCGTGCCTGCTGCAGGCTTGCTTCAGCATCTGTGCCAGTCGCTTATTTGCTGCAACGCCGCCTACTATCATCATCTGCCCTTTGCCGGTGAACGAGAGAGCGCGCTCTGTCGCTTCTGCCAGCATCGCAAAGGCAGTCTCTTGCAGCGAATAGCAGGCATCGGCAAGCTCGGCGCCACTTCTCTCTGAAGCAAGCCTGGTGGCGGCCGTCAGCAGACCCGAAAATGATACGTCGTTTCCTTTCACGGTGTATGGCAGCTGCAGATACCTGCCCTGCGAATCATTGGCCAGCTGCTCGATGCGTTCGCCGCAGGGCGAAGAGAAGCCAAGCGCTCTACCAAACTGATCCAGCAGCTGCCCGACAGTGATGTCCAGCGTCTCACCAAATACGCGCCAGCGCTTCTGGGAAAATGCAAGCAGCATTGTATGGCCTCCCGAAACAAGCAGCACCAGCGGGTCCGAAGCTCCAGCGAGCATCGCTCCCAGCTCGATGTGACCAAGCGCGTGGTTGACAGGCACGAGTGGCTTGCCGTAAAAGCCGGCCACAGTCCTTGCCACCACCGCGCCAACGCGGAGGCACGGGCCCAGCCCGGGTCCGGCAGAGTATCCTATGACGTCCAGATCCTGCATTGAAATGCCGGCGGAGTCAACAGCCTGTTTTAGTACATCAGATGACGCTTCCATGTGGTGCCTAGAAGCTTCGCGAGGGTGTATTCCCTTTCCCTCCGGCGCCCGGTAGACGGCTCGAGCATCGGACAGAATACTCCCTTGTGAATCAACCACTGAGCATCCAAATGTGTGGGCAGTGCTTTCCACGCCAAGGCACAGCATGTGCCACTAACCCCTGCTCGCCGCGGAGACTACCTTGATCACGTCTCCGTTCTTGAGCTTGTGATCGGCCCCTATCCTCTGTTTGGTTCTCGCGTCCACAGCAAAGAGGAAGCCCTTTGCAAGGTCGGCATGGACGGTCTCTGCAAGGTCCTTGGCGGTCGAGCCTTCCGGCAAAAGCCTGACATCAGGGAGGACATTGCCCTTCTTGTCAGAAAATTTGAACTCGTCTTCGACAGGGTAGACGGCCAGCATGCGGAGAAGCTTGAAGCATGCGATGTTGATTGCCTCCTGGACCCCTGTGGAGCCGTGCTTGTCCATCAGCGACTTGACGATTTCAAGTGCTCTTTGCTGCTGGGCGTTCAGCGTCACACCCGGGTTCACTTGGAATGAAGAATCTCCCGGCAGGTAGCGCAGGACGCCTTTTTTTGACGCTTTGCGCAGAAGGGACTCGGCCTCCGAAGCGCAAGGGACGACGACGAGCCCGCCAGACTTCATTTTTTCAATGTTCGGGTCTGCTGACGGGAGGTCTGCTTTGTTTGCCGCTATAACAACTGGCTTGGCGCGCACCCGCAATATCCTGCAAAACGCAAGAATATCCTGCTCTGTCCAAGATACTGGCTTTTTGGCAGCCAGGCCCGACTCATGAACCGCGGCTACGACGGCCTTCTCGGCTATTGCCAGCCCAGACACCCTTTTTGCAAGCATCTGCTCCAGCCTCTGCCCCTGGTTTTCTGCCTCCCTTGCGGTCCTGACCCAGTCGCGCCCAACTATGGACGCAAGCCACATGTCAAATTCTTCTTCGACGAACTGGATGTCGAACACTGGATCGCCAGTTCCGGCCGGCACTGGCCTACCATTGCTATCGGTCGACCCCGAGGAGTCCACCACATGTATCAGAGCATCGGCCTGTCTAGCGTCGTCTAGGAACTTGTTGCCAAGCCCCTTGCCTGCGTGCGCTCCGGGCACAAGCCCTGCAATGTCTACCAGCTTGACTGGTATGAACCTGTTGCCGTCGATGCACATAGAATGAACCGGATTGTCTTGAACGCCGAATTCACGGCAGACGCACTTTACCCTGGCATACGCGACGCCGACATTTGGTTGAATGGTCGTGAACGGATAGTTAGCGGCAGGCACAGCGAGCTCGGTGGCTGCGTTAAAAAACGTTGACTTGCCAACGTTGGCCTTGCCTATCAAGCCAATGATCATGATGACCGGTCATTCGGGATCCTTCCCAGCCCGCATTAATGTCTTTCAAGATCAGCCCAAAGCTGAATTGAAACGCCACCAGTGGCGCTGCCAACTTTTATTAAATCTGATTCTGAAGTTTTTGTGGAGTTGAACCGGGACGCAGAGCGCTGGAAAAGGAAGCTAGGCCTGAAGAAACATCCTGAAGGCGGGTATTTTGCAGAGTCGTACAATTCAGAAGTTGCATTGCAGATCGCCGGATTCGATCGACCCAAGCACATTTTGAGCGCGATCTATTACATGCTTGTCGGCAATCAGTTCGCCGCTTTTCATAGAATCAAGTCTGACGAAATCTGGCATCACTATTCAGGCTGCTCGCTAATCCTGTACTCCATAAGGGAAGGCACGCTTTCCCGGATCAAGCTGGGTAAGAATAATTTCGAGCAGCCACAGGCCGTCTTGCATAATGGCTCTTGGATCGCGGCATCTCTGCGTGTACCGAAATCGTTCTGCCTTGTCGGCTGCACTGTCTCGCCAGGGTTTGACTATCGCGACTGGGAGCTGGCTAGAAGAGGCGAACTCGTCAAACTATACCCGCAGTGCAAGAAGATCATTGAAAGCCACACCATTGTTTAATAATCGCCAAACTTTTCCTCATAATGCGTTGCCATCTATAAGGCCAAGGGCGGTGTGCATTGTTAGCGGAGGCATCGATTCTGTCTGTTATGCGGCAATGCTTGCGAGTAAGTACGATATTTACATGATGACTTTTTCTTACGGGCAGCGAGCAAGGCGGGAAATAGAACGCGCCAGGTTGTTCTCCAAAATCCTGAAGGCCAAAGTTCACAAGGTAGTGGATATCAGCTTCATGAAGTCACTCTATGGCAGAACCAACTCTCTAACCGACCGCCATCAAGAACTTGCTTCGGGTTTCGAGCAGAGTTTGATTGTGCCAATTCGAAACGCGGTATTCATAACGATAGCGACCGCATGGGCTATGAGTATCGGGGCAAAGGTTACCGCTTACGGCGCGCATGCTGGCGACAGCGCACATTACCCAGATTGTCGGCCGGCCTTTGTGAAATCCCTGAACAGCGCCCTCAACCTCGCAGAGTCTGACAGCATCGCTTCTGGCCTTAGGCAGCAAGTAACAATAAGTTCGCCGGCAATGTTGAACCTCGATAAGGCTTCCATTCTGAAGGACGGCTATGGGATACTAGGCGACAGGATATTTCGGACGTGGAGCTGCTACACTGACGGGATAAAGTCAGGCCGCGACTATGTCCATTGCGGCCGGTGCGAATCGTGTATAAATAGGAAAAATGCATTCTCCACTGCAGGAATAGAGGACAAAACAACTTATGCGTCAAAAGACGGCGGCAAGCGAAAGAGTGGTAAAACTCAGCGAGATATTTACTAGCATTGAGGGAGAGGGCATCCTCTTTGGAACAAAGACGATGTTCATCAGGCTGGCAGGGTGCCCTCTAAAGTGCCACTGGTGTGACACGCCGTACGCCCTGCCTATGGACAGCGGCACCCAGTATTCTATTGATAGAGTCAAGGAACTAATCTCGGAGAACCTTCATCCGAATACGTACAAAGTAAATTTCACTGGAGGTGAGCCGCTGGTGCAGGATGAAGCCGTTATCGAGCTAGCAGCGTTCGTCAAGAAGAAGGGACTGAGGACGTACCTCGAATCGGCCTGCTATGATGCTTCTCGGTTTCGAAGGGTATTGCCCTACATCGACATCTGCAAGGTTGAGTTCAAGTTGAGAGACTCCAAAGTGGTTGACCATAATCAGTACGCTAGCCTCCTAGAGAACGAGCTGGAGTGCCTAAAAGTCTCCGTCGGCGCTGGCAAAACTACCTACATCAAGGTGGTGGTAACAAATTCCTCGGATCTGAAGGAATTCAAGGATCTCCTGCACATGATCTTTAGGTTGATCAAGCCGTCCGAGATAGCAGGATTTATAATACAGCCGAGTCATAAATTTGACGAGCCCACTTTGGAGAGGCTTTTTGGATTTTATGACGCAGTCTATCCCTTGTACGATCAGGTCCGGATCGTGCCGCAGCTGCACAAGACGATAGGAGTCAGATAGAAGCTAGTGACACCAGCAGACAAGTCAACGGTCAACAAGAAAAAAATAGCAAAACTCGTTCGCCAGATACTTGTGGAGCTCGGCGAGAATCCCGACAGGGAAGGTCTCGCAGGCACCCCGGCTCGCATCGCCGACATGTTCGAGGAGATTTTTGGAGGATACAGGATGGACGCCGAGCTGGACGTCACCTTTTCAGAAGAAACGGAGGCGATAATTGCAAGGGATATACAGTTCTACAGCATGTGCGAACATCATATGCTGCCTTTCTTTGGCAGGATTCATGTCGCATATGCACCGTCTGGCAAGGTTTTCGGCGTATCAAAGCTCGTGAGGCTCGTGGAAAAGTACTCTCGCAGGCTTCAGATCCAGGAGAGGCTGACAAAACAGATCGCGGATGAGCTGGTCAGGATGGGAGTAAAGGGGGCGCTCGTAATTGCCGAAGGAGAGCACCTCTGCATGAAGATGCGCGGCGTAAGAAATGACAGCTCGATTACTACGGTCGCTCATAGGGGCGTCATGGCCGAAAGAGGTGTCCGTGAGCACGTCTTGGCGCTGATATACAGCCCCAAATCAGAGATAAGGTCGATCTAGCGCCGCGACAATTCTAAATGCTTTTGCAATGGCGCTAGCTGATTGCACTCAGGACAACTTATAATTTTGCGGCGTCGCGATTTATTGTGCGAGGCTTTGCTTGCTTACTCTACTTCCGCCGCGGACGGCTCTTCTTCCTCTTCTTCGTCTTCGACCTGGCTTTCCTTTCTCTTCCTTCTGGACTGCACCCTCTCGGAGTGCGTGACTGGCTGTTTGCCATAGAACTCGCGCACTTCTGGCGCGTAGAGGAAGCCTAATACCACGCCGCTGAGCGCCATACCGAAGGCGTACATTGCCATTTTAGCAACTTCACCGCCTGCCCCATACATGAAGGCAAAGCCGAGCAAGATGCCCAGGACCTGTAATGCGCGTGATAGTGTCCAGCCCCAGGTTTTTCCCAAGAACAAGCCCGCCGCCGAACCAAGGAAAGCGGCGCCCACCGGTAGCATCAGCACGCCCCCTATCCCCAGCACGTTGTAAAGGACCGACAATCCTGTGGCTATCAAACCTTCCGTCATGTTCAACGACAGTCCTGGTACTGTTGTTACAGCAAGCCCATTGAGCAAAAGGATGGCTCCGACTGCCGCATTGAGTCCAGTAATTACCATAACTTCGAGAGGCCTGTTCAGTATGATCATGTCTGGTTTGGTCTCAGTTCTTCTAGAGTTATAATAAGGATAAGCAAGTAGCTTTTGCCTACACATAGGCACGTCTCTCATGGCTGGCTTATTAACGGGATGCGCTTTGGAGGTGTCTCAAGCAGATGTAAACGCACGGTAGTTTCATCAGCCTAATAAGCAACCTCAAATCACAATTGGCGTTTGGCTGGCTGCAAGATCACTTTTTACGGAGGCGTGAACGAAGTTGGTGGCAACAAGATACTGCTGGATGACAACGGCACAAGGATTTTCTTGGACTTTGGAAAGGGATTTTCAAGGAGGGCAAGGTTCTTTGAAGAATACCTGAAGCCAAGGCCTGCGAACGGTCTTTCAGACTTTATCGAAATGGGCCTTGTCCCGGACATAGCAGGCGTCTACAGGGAAGACCTGCTCGAAATGGCCGGCAGAAAGCCCAGCGCGCCGACAGTGGACGCGGTGCTTGTTTCTCACGCCCATGCCGATCACGTCGACTACATTTCTTTCCTGCACCGGGACATTCCAATCCACATGGGAAGCACCTGCCACTCGATCCTAAAAGCTATACAGGAGAGGGCTCCCAGAGACTTTGAAAGAGAAATACTCGACTTTGCCCCACGGCCGTCCAAAAGGGGGGCAAAGCATGTCGAGCGAAAGATAGCAACATTCAGATCTGGCAACAGCTTCAAGATCGGCTCGCTTGAAATACGCCCCATCCATGTTGATCATTCCATACCCGGTGCGTACGGATTCATAATACATACTAGCGCCGGGGCCGTAGCATATACGGGGGACATCCGGCTCCACGGGACAAAGCCGGAGATGACCCGCGAGTTTGTGGAGGAAGCCAAGGCAGCCAAACCTGAGGCGCTCATATGCGAGGGAACGAGGCTGACGGACCTCCCTTCTGAAGAAAGCGAGCCTCTTGTTTTCAGGCAATCTAATGCTGTGGTGGGGAGGCATCCAAACGCCCCGGTTTTTGCCGACTTTAGCTTCAAAGACGTTGACAGGCTAAGGACATTTTTCAGAGTAGCCAAAGAGAACGGTCGCAAGCTCGTCGTGAAGTTAAAAGACTGTTACTATCTGAAGCAGCTGTCAAATGATGCGAACCTTGGCATTCCGAATTACGACGACAAAGACATCGTGATCTACAAGCCGAAGCAGGCATCCGGCACCTATGCAGACGGGGACTATTACGGCGAAGATGCCGATTTTGCGTCACTTCAAAACGCCAGGACGGCGGCAGAAATCAGCGAAAATCCGGGACAGTTCCTGTGCGCATTCGGCTACTTTGGGTTTTCCGCCCTGATAGACATGAAGCCGCCGCCCGGCTCACTCTACATTCATTCGGCGAGCGAGCCGTACAATGAGGAGATGGTCTTGAGCCAGGAAAGGGTTGACAACTGGCTGGACAGGTTCGACATGGTGAGGCACCAGATACACTGTTCTGGCCATGCCAAGAGCTTGGATCTCTTTCGCGTGGTAAAGGAGATCGATGCCGGCATGCTCTTTCCCATCCACACAGAGCACCCTGAAATCTACGTAAGGGCAACCAGAAAGATGACGGTAGTCGAAGAGAATAAGACATACGAGCTCTAGAGGTCCAGTTCAGAACCTATTTGAATGACTGTATGTATGCCGGGACAAATTGCAAATGCTATTCTACAAAGCGCGGAGTGCTGCACTGGAGGTTGCTCTCATACGGCTGACCTGTGGGTAGACTGCGCTGTTTGCGGTAACAGGTACGACGCTTACTATTCCTCCTGCCCGCGATGCTGCGCAGGGAATGTGTCAGACCAGGGAATGTCTGGCAAGAGCTCCACTGGCAGGAAGGTTGCCCTTGCAGCCGGAATTGCGGTGGCTGTTGTTGCTGTCGCGCTTCTGATCCCCTCCCTAGCTATGGTGCTCACCCAATCAAGCGAGGACGATGTGCCGGGAATCAACATTCTGCCGCCAAAGCAGCAGGAGCCCAAGCTCGTACCCAAAGAAGAGCTCGTAGAACACGCGCTTCAATTAATAAATAATGACAGAGCAAAGTTCGGCATCCCGGCTGTAATGCTAAGCACGAATCAGGCAGCTCAGATCCATGCCGAGGATGTTTTCAAGAACAAGCAGATATCGCACTGGATGTCCAGTGGTGAAAAGCCGTACATGACGTACACGATGTACGGGGGCATGGGAAGCGTCAGCCAGAATGTTGCTATAGCGGGCTTTTCCAAAGCTCAGTACCAGGAATGTCTCGACA
>JBOGQL010000007.1:0-5338 GCA_050748985.1 Nitrososphaera sp.
TCCTGTGATTCTGATATCATGAGTTCTGCTGCGCTCATGCCACTCTCCCTTGCGTGTAATCCTGAAAGCTCGACGTCGAATCCTTTGCCAAGGCTGTCAGATGTCTCCGAAAGGCAGCACGAAAGTCCGCCTCCACCGAGATCTTTGATGCTTTTGACGCACCCCTTTTGTAATGCCTCCATGGTGGCTTCCAGCAAAAGCTTTTCCAAGAACGGATCTGGAATTTGAACCGCTGATCTGTTTTCCGCTTCCAACGCCTTTGAGGCGAACGATGCCCCGTGGATGCCGTCACGGCCCGTCGAGCCTCCTGCTAGAACAATTAGGTCGCCAACATCCGCCCGGTTCGCTATGACTTCCTCCTTCCGACCAAAACCGATGGCAGCGACATCCACAAGACAATAGTCTTCAAACGAAGGATCAATCTCTACTTCGCCACCAACAGTCGGAATCCCGATGCAGTTGCCGTAATCTGCGATCCCTTTAACGACATTCTTGAACAACCACCTTGATTTGGCAGAAGATTTTCCCGCACCTCCCCCAATAGGAGCAAACCTTAGCGCATCTAGAACGGCAATGGGGCGAGTGCCCATGGACATAATGTCGCGGATCACGCCGCCAACTCCCGTGGCAGCGCCTCCGAATGGCTCCACGGCAGACGGGTGATTGTGACTTTCAATGTGGACCGTAATGACGTAACCATTGCCGACATCGAGAACCCCCGCGTCGTATCCGGGACCTACGATGACTCGATGCCCCCGTGTAGGGAGAAGCCTTAGGTATTTCTTGGAGGACTTGTACGAGCAGTGCTCCGACCATTCGGCTCCGACGATGTCTTGCTCTACTCTGTTCGCTTTCCTGTTCAGGCTCTTTTGAAGGTGTTCAAGCTCCTGATCTGTTAGAATTCCCATGTCGCTACACTACAGCCTTCTGCTCATGCTGAAGATAATCCACAAGCGAGCGAAATATCGCGATCGCGTCGTCCCCTCTTCCCGACGTCAGCACGGGTTCGCTGGCCCTCTCCGGGTGCGGCATCATACCCATGACGTTGCCCTCTTTGTTGCATATTGCAGCAATCAAGTCGGTTGAGCCATTAGGGTCGTCGCCGGCATACTGCAGCACTACCTGGCTGTTCTTTCTTAGGTCTTTCAAAATACTTGAATCAGCGACGTAGCGTCCCTCGCCATTTGCCACTGGAATTTCAAATGTTTGCTTTAGTTTTAGACCGCTTGTGAAGGGAGTCCTGTTATTTCTAACTTGGACTTTGGTCCAGCGGCATACGAATCGCAGAGAGTTGTTCATCATGAGCGCGCCGGGAAGGAGCCCTGATTCAACCAGTACTTGAAAACCATTGCATATGCCAAGAACGGGTGTTCCGTCCTTTGCCATCCTCTTTACTTCTTGCACTATCGGGCTGTGGGCTGCAATTATGCCTGCACGGAGCCTGTCACCAAATGCAAAGCCTCCAGGAATTATTATGGCATCATAGCCGAAAATACGATCCTTGGTGTGCCAAAGAAAATCGGCCTGAACTCCGAGCACATCATTCAAAACGTGACTTACATCGCGATCGCAATTGCTGCCTGGGAATACGGCAATGCCGATCTTGAGCATCTTTTGGTGAAGCTTGTTTTCCGTTTCTCGTATTAATATCTTCGTGATTCTCTATCACCTTTGAGCATGGTAAACGCGCTGCCCGACTTGCGCTATTGCAGCATTGTTTTTATTTTTCGTTGAATCCGTACAATGCAGATGACAGTAACGGTAGTGCGTGATATTATGACAAAGGACATAGTAATGATTGATGGTGGCAAGTCGACGCTTGAAGCCGCCAAGGTCATGGCTGAGAAAGGCATAAGCTCGGTATTTGTGCTCGAGGACGACAAGCCCGTTGGCATTGTCACCGAACGTGACTTTATCAAGAAAGTTTGTGCAAAAGACCTTTCAGTGTCTCAGGTAAAGGTCTCTGATATCATGTCAAAGATCTTGACGACGGCCGACCCAGAGACTCCGATCGAGGTTGCAATACAGCGGATGGTGAACCACAAGATACGGCGGCTTCCCATAACGGAGGCAGGCAAGATAGTAGGAATTATTACGGTCACCGACCTAGCAAAGCATCTGAGGACGACGCTTCTACTTGAGGGTGCCCTGAGCGACTCAAATAGCTTCGATAACATGATAGCTACGATGGATCATGACAAACATTGAGAGTAGAATTTTGATCGCGCACTGTGAGGTTGTCTCAGTATCAAGCGAGACAACTTCTCAGATCGGCTTTTCAAACTGGTCTATTTCAAAGGATGAGAGTACATTACCAAAATCGCGAATGGTGTCTGGGTAATTCAGGACATACACCTTCTTTTTAAAAGGAAGTGCGATACCCTCCCCAACTTGACTCGAAGCCATGCGCGCTCAAAAAACGACAGGAGCTCTTCCGCGGCAGTTCTGGCGGAACACAATAGGGCGATGAGGCTCATTGACAAAATGGCTCTTCAAAAATGCCATGTGCAGTCCAAATTACAGAGGAAAGACATTGAAAAGAAGGCAGCTCAGCGCAGGGCAGTGCACAAGAGGGAAGTGCGCGCGCTCGTTATTCATCATCGAGAAGAAAAGGCGTTGTGGCGGAATAAAATGAAGGAACAGGTCTCGACCACCAAAGCAAACTTTGACCGTGAACTCTCAATGGTGAGAAGGCAGTACCAGTTACACATGGAGCAGCTGAGGGACGTTTACCAGCGACAATATGCCACGTTCTGCGCTGAGATGAAGAATACTCTGGACAAGCAGATAGAATCCAGCACAGTGAACTACAAGAATTTGGCTTCGGCAATCCAGAACCAGCTCGCAAAGTTCCAGAAATGGATGCAGGAAGAGCTTCTCGATCAATTGATCATAAAGGAAAGCGAGGCCGTAGAATCCGAAATTGAACCTATTCGGTCGGCCGTGGAGCTGAAAATGAACGAGCTGATAGAGTACCTAAACGAGCGGGACAACGAGATCGAAGAGTCCAAAGTACGACTGAAAGAACTGGAGGCTAGGTTGGCAGAATCACGGCCGCGCACGATATGGGCGAAAATGAGACGCGAGCCGCAGAAGTTCCAGCAGGAAAATGACCCGAGGCATGATGATATACTGAAAATCATCAAGGAGATCGCCCAGGAAAGGGCGCAGCGGCTACAGGCTTAGGAACCTTCAAATCAATACTCGGTTCAGCACGTAGCAGGCACCTAGGCAACAAAAATGGCAGGCGAGGTCCGCTACTAGGACGGTGACTATGGTTTCTGAAACCATTTGACATTCAGATGCGCCGGAATTATCTGTTCTTCGCCTCTTTAGTGTCCGACCACCACGACGATTGGCTCATAATCGTTTTGATGCCTTTATCGAACAGTCGCTTACCACGGGATTGAATATTCTGAGCTCATCGCAGAGCTTCTTCACGGTCTTCACTGCGTCTATTTCCGACCTACTGCTCACCATCATCTTCAGCATTTTCGCGGACCTAACCGAAGCGACGTTTGAATAACCTCCCTTGACGACCAAGTCGCGGTGAATCGTTTCTCCTTCAGGATCATTAATGTAAGGTTTGTTTTCAATCACAACCTGTACCAGGTATTTTGGCAACAGCTTTTCACATGCAGGCTGCGTTTTAAATACATTGAGAAAAGTGAAAAGCGGCGAAAGTATTAATTATGTTTATCTGAAATGTGATGCTCGAGGTCATGTAGCTCAGCCTGGCCAGAGCGGCTGACTTGTAAACTTGATATGTGTCGAGAAATCAGCAGGTCGTGGGTCCAAATCCCACCATGACCTTCCTTTAACAGCACAGATCCTCCGGTACAAAGATAGCATGCCTATGACGGGAGCATCTTAGTGGTGGCAATTGTTAACCTCTGGCTAGCTTTAGAGTCAGAATGGCACCGCGAACCATTCTCCGAGCCAAATCACGAAAGCCGGCACGGCAAATTGGATAGCAGTCAACTTTCGCGCCATATCGCGCGTGTCTTTGCGAGCGCAACAAACCCGATAAGGTATGCGACCTGTACAGCGAGGCCAAACCCGAGCGACCATTCGGCCGGCGTGGGTTGCCCCATGATATGCTGAATCATCATCGACGCGTGCGTGGTCGGCACAGCATATCCCAGCGGCTGCAGTACTTCCGGCATTATGTCAATCGGATAGAATACTGGAGGAAGGACAGCCAGAATGACGTTCACAAAAGAGATGACCTGTGTCGCATTCCTCATGTGAAGCATGTGTGATGACAGGAAAAATCCCATGGCAGACATTGTACTCCAGACAAGTAATATGGTGGCTATAAGGAGAGGAATTGCGATCGCAGATTCGCTGAAATAGATGACAAGAATCGCCAGAACCACAAGAGCCGGCAGTCCGAACAGCAATTCGGAGAGCGCGAGCCCCATCATGTAGGTGAGGGGAGAAACAGGGGAGGCGACAAAGACGTCCTGTATCTTGTATTCAGTTTTGTAGAACGAAATGTCCTGCCCGAGTGCAAGGCCGTAACCGACAAGCGCCATAACCAAGCTCCCCGCGACAGCAAGCTCCACGTAATCCCCTCCGCTCACGACAAACAGGACGAAGAGAAGAGAGAATGGGCTAATTGCGGTGAACACTAGGGACATCGGGTTTCTTCGGAGCCAGAGTATTCCAGTCATGTACGCTATCAGAAATGCCTGCCGCATAGGCAGCATTAGCGTCCGATGTATTTGGCTAGTTCCTGTCAGCTCCGTCATCACCATTATTTTCGTTCTTGTCGATGGCTTTCCCGACAAGGTAGACAAATACGTCGTCGAGCGTCACCGTGGACACAGTAAAAGGCATGTTTTTTCGTATAGCAAGTTCTGACAACTCGCGTGCGGCCATTTCCAGTGCAAACACACGCAGCATTGCGGAGCCCGTATCAACAACGGATCCGTACGATCTGAGCGTGTCAAGGTCCAGGCCATTCTTTGCGATGTCTACCCGGATATTCTGCGGGATCACCTTCCGCAGTTCCTGAATCGTTCCCTTGGCAATGATCTGGCCCTTATCTATTATGATAATGTAATCAGAAATTGCCTCTGCTTCGTCCATGTAATGAGTAGTTAGCAGTATAGAGCCGCCGTTGCTCTTCCATTCCTTAATGGCAGACCAAACCTGCCTTCTGGAGACCGGGTCAAGCCCGATCGTCGGCTCGTCTAGGAAGAGGAGCTTCGCGTCCACTGCCATAGCCATCGCCACCAAGACCTTTTGTTTCATGCCTCCGGAGAGGTTCATGGCCGGCCTATCGCGTGCTTCGTAGAGTTCGAGCTTGTGCAGAATCTCCTCAGTCTTGTCC
>JBOGQL010000008.1:0-8810 GCA_050748985.1 Nitrososphaera sp.
CCTCAACGTGGCGCCGCGGCTGCTCGTGAAGGAAAAGGTGTAATGGGGTAGATTACAATGATGGAAGAATCCGCAAAAATCCTAGGTGGCATAAAGTTCAGCGTATGGTCGCCGACCGAAGTTCGCAAATTCTCCGTGGCAGAAGTTACGGCACCTGAAACGTATGACGAGGATGGCATGCCGGTCCAGGGAGGACTCATGGACAACAGGCTTGGGACGCTCGAGCCGGGCCAAAAGTGCGCCACCTGTGGAAATACATCTGCAAAGTGCCCAGGGCATTTTGGCCATATCGAGCTGGCAGAGCCTGTTCTGCATATCGCATTTGTTGACGACATCCACAAACTTTTGATGATTACCTGCAGGTCGTGCAACAGGATCAAGCTGGATCCGGAAGAACTTGCAAGATACAAGGCCATACGCGATACTAAAGCCGCATACGCAGTCATCACTCTTGAAAACATAAAAGATGAGATAATCGAGCGCTCCAAGAAGGTCAAGGCGTGCCCGCACTGCAGCAAAGATCAGTACGACCTGATATTCACAAAGCCAACTATCTTTGTCGAAAAGACGGACGTGGGAGAAAACCGGCTACTGCCGATCACGATTCGCGAAAGGCTGAGCCACGTTCCAGATGATGACTTGACGCTCCTTGGCTACGACCCAAAGACAGCAAGGCCAGAATGGTTCGTGCTGCAGGTGCTTCCTGTCCCTCCCGTAACGGTCAGGCCATCGATCATCCTGGAAACGGGGATCAGGTCGGAAGACGACCTTACGCACAAGCTGGTCGACATCATCAGGGTCAACCAGCGCCTGAAGGAAAGCAAGGAGGCCGGAACCCCGCCATTGATAGTCCAGGACCTGGTCGACCTGCTCCAGTACCATGTCACCACTTACTTTGACAACGAGGTTTCAGGCATACCTCAGGCCCACCATAGGTCTGGAAGGCCACTGAAGACCCTTACACAGAGGCTTAAGGGCAAGGAAGGCCGGTTCAGGGGCTCACTTTCGGGCAAGCGCGTGGACTTTTCCAGCAGGACGGTGATATCCCCGGACCCAAACCTGAGGATTTCCGAAGTAGGCGTTCCGACGGATGTCGCGAAAAAACTCACTATACCGGAAACTATCTTGCAGTGGAATCTTGAGCGGCTCAAGGAGCTGGTCATGAACGGACCAAACACCTACCCGGGCGCCAACTACATCATCAGGCCCGACGGCGTAAAGATAAGGCTCGACTATGTAACCGATAGGAAGGCTATAGCAGATTCGCTGGCCAGCGGCTACATCGTAGAGCGCCACCTTGCAGACGGTGACATTGTGATCTTTAACAGGCAGCCTTCGCTGCACAGGATGTCGATCATGGCCCACAGCGTCAGGGTGCTCCCATATCGCACGTTCAGGCTCCACCCCGCGGTGTGCCCTCCATACAACGCCGACTTTGACGGAGACGAGATGAACCTCCACGTGCCGCAGAGCGAGGAAGCCAGGGCAGAGGCCACCCTGCTCATGCGAGTTCAGGACCAGCTGATCTCTCCGAGATACGGCGGCCCCATCATCGGCGGAATCAGGGACTTTATCACCGGCGCGTTCCTGCTGACCCGCGAAGGCTCGACCCTCACAAAGGATGAATTCGCGAACCTGGCAATGATCGGAGGCTACAGCAGCCCTCTGCCAGATCCGGCAATCAATTCAAGGGACGGCCAGAAGCTCTACGCCGGCAGGCAGCTGTTCTCCCTGTTCCTGCCAAAGGACTTCAACTTTATCATCACGTCGAAATGGAACAAGGCCTCAAAAGGCGAGGGCAAGGACGTTGTCATAAAGAACGGCGAGCTGATGAGCGGCGTCATTGACAAGGCGTCAATTGGCGCGGAAGAGCCCGACAGCGTACTTCACAGGATAGCGAAGGACTACGGTAACGAAGCAGCGCGAAGCTTCCTTGACTCGGTTCTTACCATGCTCAAGACCTACATCACCCACAGGGGATTCACGTATGGCTATTCGGATCTCTGGCTCAATGACGAGACGAGGCAGGAGATAAGCGACATTATCCAAAAGACCTACGAAAAGGTCTACGAGCTCATACAGCAGTACAACGACGGAACCCTCCCGCTTACCAGGGGCCTGTCTGCAGAGGAGGCGCTCGAGCTCTATGTCGTAAACGAGCTGTCCCGGGCACGCGACAGGGCAGGAAGGACCGCGGACAGGGCGTTCCCTGACGAAAACTCGGGCGTGATCATGGCATCCACAGGCGCAAGGGGCTCGACCCTCAACATCGGCCAGATGACGGCGGCTCTGGGACAGCAGTCGATAAGAGGCAAGAGGATCCAGAAGGGGTACCACAACAGGGCCCTTTCACACTTCAAGCCCAAGGACACCAACCCAGATGCGAAGGGATTCGTAAAGTCCAACTACCGCGACGGGCTCTCGCCGCTTGAATTCTTTTTCCACGCGATGGGCGGAAGAGAAGGCCTCGTAGATACCGCGGTTAGGACGCAGCAGTCAGGCTACATGCAGAGGAGGCTGATCAACGCCTTGGAGCATCTGAAGATAGAATATGATCAGACCGTCAGGGACCCTCACGGCAACATCGTTCAGTACGTCTACGGTGAGGACGGCATTGATCCTGCAAAGAGCGACCATGGCGAAGCGGTCAACATATCAAGGCTTATCGAATCAGAAAGCATCGTTGACGAGGGACGCAAGAGTACAGAGAACGACATCAGGAACATCGTTGCAAAATATGCTGACCACCTCAACCCGCGCATGAAGAACAACCTTGAGAAAGCCCTCGTCGACAACAGGCTGAGCAAGGAAGGAGTCGAAAAAGTAATGAAAAAAGTGTTGGACCTAGTTGATAGGGCCCTGGCAGAGCCGGGAGAAGCAGTGGGCGTTGTAACAGCACAGTCAATTGGTGAGCCTGGAACCCAGATGACACTCAGGACATTCCATTTTGCAGGAGTAAAGGAAAGAAACGTGACATTGGGCCTGCCTAGGCTGATCGAGCTTGTGGATGCGCGCAAAAAGCCCGTGACGCCCACGATGGACATTTATCTTGACGAAGCCCACAGAGTGTCAAGGGAAAAAGCCCTTGAAATCGCGAAGGAGATCCTATTCACAGAAATCGGCGCGCTCGTCGACAAGACAGACACCGACTACAGCGGCGTGCTGACGCTCAACCTCTCCGAGGCAAAGCTTTCAGAGCGGGGCTGCACATTTGCAGATGTCCAGACGGTACTCGAGGGCACAAAGAAAAAGTATTCCATCAAGGTTAATGAAAACAAGCTCTTGATCAAAGTTTCCATCCCGGATGAGCCTGACGCGCAGACCCTGCTTACGCTAAAGAGCAAGCTGCTAGGAACGCGTGTCAAGGGAGTGCCGGACATCGAGCGCGTCACAATAGTAAAGCAGGATGAAGAGTGGGTCATACAGACGGCCGGCTCTAACCTCGCAAAGGTGGTGGCAGTGGGAGGCGTCGACACGACAAGGACAACCACCAACAACGTCTACGAAATATGGCAGACGCTTGGGATCGAGGCTGCGAGAACCGCGCTTGTAAAAGAGATCACCAACACGCTGGAAGAGCAGGGCCTCGAGGTCGACACGAGACACATCATGCTTGTGGCAGACCTCATGACTTCCAAGGGCTACCTGCAGCAGATAGGCAGGCACGGGATTGCAGGGACCAAAACGTCGGTCCTTGCAAGGGCCGCCTTTGAAATCACGGTGCCCACAATAGCGAGGGCCTCGCTTGAAGGTCAGGTAGAGATGCTGAAGGGAGTGACAGAAAACGTTATAGTGGGTGCCACCGTGCCCGTCGGGACCGGGATGGTGGACCTCTACATGAAGGTGAAAGAAAACAGTGAAAATGCTGGAAAAAGTGATTAAGGACGCGATATCTTCAGACAAGTACAAGAGCGGAACCAAGCAAGTCCTGCAGTCAGTAAAAGGATCAAAACTGATCGTAGTCAGCAGTTCTATCGGAACATCCGACAGGACAAAACTTGCCGAGCAGGCAAAGTCAGCAAACGTGGCGCTATACGAATTTCCGGGAACGTCAGTACAGCTTGGCAAGTTGTGCAACAAGCCTTTTAGAATCACGGCCGTCGCGATAAAGAGCGGAAGCGCAGACGAAATAAGCAAGGTCCTTTCTGAAGGCGGCGCAAAGTAGGTATCAAGACTTAAATTGACCATGTCGGAGCAATGAAATGTTGTCGCTGTTGCTTGAACCGCGCGCTACAGGATCCGTGTAAAGACAATGACTGAAATCAAGCTGACCTCCGACGAGCTTCGCCTCATGTCTCTATTCCAGAGCATTACGAGCGCGACGGCGAGGGACTGCATAGTCGACGACAGGATGGAACGCGTAATTTTTGTAGTTAACAAAGGGCAGATGGGCCTTGCCATAGGCAAGGGCGGCTCTACGATAAAGCAGCTGCAGAACGTGGTTGCAAAAAAAGTCGAGCTTGTCGAATATTCAGACGACCCGGCAGACTTCATCCGGAACATGCTCAACGCTGACATGGTGGGCGATGTCCGGATATCTGACAGGAACGACGGCACAAAGCAGGCTGTTGTCGTTGTGGATGCAAGGAAGAAGGGCGCCGTCGTTGGCAGGGAGGGAAGAAACGCGGAAAAGGCAAGGCTTCTTGCCAAGCGATACTTCCAAATATCCAATGTATTGATCGTTAGCCCTGAACAACAAGGAAGCGGTTACAGTAGGATGAGCATGTAAAGATGGGCAAATCTCCGCTAGGTCTGTTTGCCGGCAGGGTGCTGCGGGCCAAAAAAAGTCGTGGCAGGTGGGCCGACAAGTATTACAAGAGAAGGATGCTCATGCTTGACAAGAAGGCGAACCCGCTGGAAGGGGCGCCACAGGCAAGAGGCATAGTGCTGGAAAAAGTCGGAATCGAGTCAAAGCAGCCAAACTCTGCGGTGCGCAAGTGCGTCAGGGTTCAGCTGATCAAGAACGGCAAGTCGGTGACCGCATTCCTCCCAAAGGACGGCGCGCTTAATTTTGTTGACGAGCACGACGAAGTAATTATTGGCGGTATCGGCGGCTCGATGGGCGGGGCAATGGGCGACATACCCGGAGTAAGATGGCAGGTTTTCAAGGTCAACGGCGTTTCGCTTAACGAGCTAGTCCATGGCAGGAAGGAGAAGCCAAGGCGATGAGCGGGAAGGAGCACGTAAACATCATGCTGTTCAACAAGTGGGACATGAGTTCCATTGAAGTGAAGGACCAGGGCCTGAGGACAGCAATATCGTTGAAGCCCGCCGTCATACCGATAACTTTTGGAAGGCACGAGCACCAGCGCCTGAAGAAGGCAGAGGTAAACATCGTCGAGAGGCTTGCCAACAAGATGATGCATTTTGGCAAAAAGTACGCCAAGAACACGGGTAGAATGGGAGGCAAGAAGGCACGGATGCTCAACACTGTCAAGACCGCGTTGGATATCATACACTTGGAAACCGGCAAGAACCCGGTGGAACTCCTCGTGAAGGCGATCGAGAATTCTTCGCCAAACGAAGACACGACGCGTATAGTTTATGGTGGAGTTGTATACCACGTTTCGGTTGACGTTGCTCCGCTGCGAAGGGTGGACTTGGCCCTGCGTTTCATCGCGGAAGGAGTCAGGGAATCGACGTACTCTAGCCCGCAGACTATTGAAGAGGCACTCGCAAAGCAGATCATTCTTGCTTCAAACAACGACATGGCGAGCCACTCTGTGAAGAAAAAGAACGAGCAAGAAAGAATCGCGATGGCTTCTAGGTAAGCAAGAGCGATTTTCCTTCTTTCGGTAGTTCCTTTGCACTCTGAATGGTTAAATAACCATAGGTAGCAGAACCCAAGGCAACGATGAGCGCCAAGGACGAGTCCATCTTTTCCAAGGAAGCCTTGATGGCTACTCATGCAGGCAGGGAGATAATGA
The DNA here is from genome assembly GCA_050748985.1 of Nitrososphaera sp. Taxonomy (GTDB): domain Archaea; phylum Thermoproteota; class Nitrososphaeria; order Nitrososphaerales; family Nitrososphaeraceae; genus Nitrososphaera. Next base: position 5,928 of record JBOGQL010000008.1, read on the forward strand.
AGCAAGGCCTCATGCGCAGCAAAGGCTACAGGCAATTCAATCAGTACAAGGAAAAGACGGATAATGAATTCCAGGATTTTGCTCAGAGGTTCGTAGTCTCGCTTCACGGGGCCATTGAAATCGATAACAGCCCCGCGGCCACGATGAAGAAATTTGCCGATGAAGTCGGTTCACCAGAATTGGTACCTGAAAACGGTGCCATACAGGAGATCAGGGCAAGGCTGCTAGGGGCGGAGCTCCTCGCGGACAGGGTCAGGCGTATACTCAATTCAAATTTTGTTAAAATGACGTTCCCGGTTTTCAGCGCTCTTTTCGACGGATCGAGCCAGTATTTCAACGACGGTGTGGCGGAAGAAAAAAGGAATGCCGTGATTGATGGCCATATCATCGCAATCGACCTGAGCGAGCCCATGGACAGAATAGTGGACATGGACGAAGATCTGGAATACCTTGAGGACTACAAATTCATGAACCCCTACATACTTGCTATAGCGCGCGAAAAGATCGCACAGGGAGGCGACGATGTCCTGAAGGCATTTGAGGAAGGGTTCAGGGACGCCCGCCTCGGTCAGTACGTCGATGTCAAGCTGAAGAAAAATCCGATGGCAATCACCGACGAAAGCATGAACGATTGCTACAAGAAATACCGGGCGGTGATGGGCACAGCCGGCAGGAACATGGCGCTCAACCGCCGTCCACTAGGGGACATCTTTCATGTGGGCATGGCCAAGGCAGGCGAATGCGTCGGCTGCGGCAACGAAATCGAGGACGCGATCAGGAATAATGCTGTAAAGGTTCCCTCGTGGCCTCTCTACTTTTCAATAAACACGGGCGACGTCCGCCGGGGCTTTGAGCTCACCATGGCAAAGAGCGACCTCTATCTTGAAGAGGCAAAGATCGCTCTTGACATGCTGCCGGAAAGCTTTCAGCTAAAGCCCTTCCTCGAATTCCTATTTTTGACCGTCAGACACTATAACCAGTATTGGTACAACGAGCTGGTGCGCCACGCCCCCTTTGAGGAGTTCGAGAAGCGATTGCCGAAATGATGTGGTCTGAAAAGCACAGGCCAGTCGCTGTTGAGCAGATGGTTGGAAATGAAGATGCCAGGCTCATCGCAGTCAAGTGGCTAACGGGCTGGGTGAGCGGAAGCAAGCCGCTCCTGCTTGTAGGGCCGCCAGGCACTGGCAAGACAACGCTAGTGCATGTCCTTGCGAAGAATCTTGGCTACGACCTTTTGGAGATGAACGCAAGCGACGCAAGGAACAGGGATGTATTGCATAGCCGGATAATGCCTGTCTTTCAGAATACAGGTCTGCTTGGAAGAAAGACCTTGCTCTTCCTCGACGAGGTGGATGGAATCTCGGGCAGGGAAGATTCAGGAGGTCTCGACGCGCTGGCAGATATGATGAAAGAACCCACGGTGCCTGTGATAATGGCAGCCAATGAAAAGTCTGCAAAGATAAAAGATCTTGCAAAGATGTGCAAGACCGTCGAGTTCAGTCCGATCCCACCGAGGCTGCAGATGCTTTTCCTTGACCACGTTATGAAAAAAGAGGGCATGGAGCTCGGCCATCGCGAAAAGTTTTCTGTAGTGAATAACAGCCGCGGAGACATGCGATCTATGCTGAATGGCGCCCAGTCACGCGTCTCCGGCTATGCCACGGGATCGAACAAGGACATTGTCGGGGTAGACATAGCCGAGGCTATAGATGGCTACTTTAATTCCGGCAGCATGGAAGAAGCGCTGGCTTTCATAGTCAAGGCTAAAGCTTCATACCACAATCCAAGGTATGAAGTGATGACGCCAGAGGCAAGACGAACTGACAAGCTGGGCGCACTTTTCTCAAGTATTGTTTCATCACGCCTGGAACGGGAGGACTTGGCTGGAATGCTTGACATCCTGTCAAGAGCAGACATTCACATCGGAAGGGCCAGCGTGAATAGGCACTGGAGCCTGCTGCGGTATGTTGACAATCTTGTTGCCGCAGGGCTATACGAAAGATCCCGCAAAAAGGCCATCAGATACAGCCAGCATGCGATGCCATGGCCGGTGATGGGTCCAATATTTGCCCGGTCCCAGTCGACCAGGAAAATACTGTCAGTGCTGGCACAGGCCGTCCGTACATCAAGAAGCAGCGCGGGATCCCTTGTTATGCCGTACTTCATCAGATTCATGATCGACAAAAAGATCGACCCAGTCAAGTTTGCGGCTGACAATTTTGGCGACGGATCAGCAGGCGAGTCGATAGCAAAGGAAATGGAAAAGGCGGCCAAAAAGAAATGAGCGTGCGCGGCGACTGGATAAGACTACTTGTAAAATACAGGGGCAAGTGCGTGCAGTGCGGCAAGGAGATACCGCAGGGAGAGTACGCCCTTTGGTCGAGGACGGCCAAGTCAATTAAACATGAACGATGCGAGCCAGCCCAGGCACAGGGATCTGGGGAGGGAGATCAGCTGCCAACGTCAAAAGAACTGGACTGCTTCATCTGCGGCAAGCCCGCCGGCTGCCCCGCATGTGAATTTGAACAAATGTGCAACAGGGACCTGGTTTCACAGGCATGCATCTGCGATAAATGCTTCTCTGACGGGAACGCATACGAGAATTATCAGCACGCCTTCGTCGTCAGGTTGGGCAAAGGAGCAAACCTGAAAATTCGAACGTGATAAGTGGCACCTGTAACTCGGGTGAATTTTACCATTGCCGTGTGGATGTTCAATTGGGATTATGACCGGCATTTTCTAAATTCAAGAATCAGATTAGAACATCCATAGGAAAGAAAAGGGATGAACCTCATGCAGAACGAGGCTTGTTTTCGCTAGTTCCCATGACAGATCAGGGAGGCGCTCGATTCTCTATATTATTACACGATAGTCCCTTACAAG
>JBOGQL010000009.1:0-25858 GCA_050748985.1 Nitrososphaera sp.
TCGCACTGGATGTCCAGTGGTGAAAAGCCGTACATGACGTACACGATGTACGGGGGCATGGGAAGCGTCAGCCAGAATGTTGCTATAGCGGGCTTTTCCAAAGCTCAGTACCAGGAATGTCTCGACAATGTCCTTTATGACTGCGAAAAAATAGCGCCGATGTCGGCCATAGAAGAATTGCAGTACGAAATGATGTACAAGGACGCGGAATGCTGCGACGACGGCCACAGAAACAACATACTGAACGAATATCACACACACGTAAGCATCGGCGTATTCTATGATGAATATTATCTTGCGTTCGTTCAGAATTTTGAGAATAATTACGGACTGGAGGTGACAGTGAGTGACGAACAGGCAAGGATCTCCGGAGAGCTATTATCAGGAAGCATAGAGTACATCGATGTTTACTATGACCCTATACCGGATCCATCGATTTACGAAGAAAACAAGCGGCTCCTCGCTTATTCTGGCGGCGAGCTCGTAGCCACCGTGGTCAAGCCGCTGCCCCCGGGATATTATTACGAAAAGCCTGAAGGCTATAGGCTCATTGTCGCGAACAAATGGAATTTAGTCGAGAACAATGTCGAAATCACGTTTAATCTGGCAAGGGCAGTTTCAGCGGACGGCGTCTACACGATATACACGGTAGTGAAGGATGCCGAGGGTGGAGAGAATTTCGAAGCAACCTCCTACTCCGTCTTTATCGAGTCCCAGTCGAGCTAGAGTTTTAAGCGTGTGTTAATTGCACAAGGCTGCGGTACGAGGACAAAGATCGCTCACGAAATACTACCCTGAGAAGCAGCATGTTTTGAGCACGAACCTGCCTGTGATCCTAGTTGATCTATCATGCATGAGAAGCTAGAACAGCACGGAAAGGTAGGCATTATCATGCGCGTCAATGCATGCCAAATCATGCCGCATTGCATGCGCATATTTCTCGCCTAGTCCTTGCATCCATGCTGAAACTCGCATATTCGCGAGCAATTGTTCTAGGTGGAATCAGCTATTTAAGGCAGCTGACAATATTTTCTATCACGTACGTTAACACTTATCCACTACTTTCACCAATTCGAGATATTCTCAGCTTGCCGGGTTGGCAGAGAGCGAAGGTGATCTTTTCCGATATTAGGCAGGTGCTGCGCCTAATGGAAGGCGAATGGGCTTGCAATAGAATTTGTGACTAAGGGGGACTCCACGATTAGGCGGTGTGGAGCACGGCCTAGGACAAACATAGGTAGATATTTGACCCGGGTTGCGTATTGCCTGTCGCGCAGATGCAGAAATCGACTTACGTGTACCTCAAAGTCGGCCCTTGGAATCTGGCGGACCTTGTAAAAAATCCCGTCGGCGATGAATTCGCCTTATTCTTGAATTCGATCGAAAGCGAGATTCGGCGATTCGAGCAAAGCCGTGAGGCACTGCGGCCCGACATTGAACCCATCGAATTCGAGGGAATTATCCACGCGATCGAAAGTATCACTGAAAAAATTAGCATTGCGAGCGGTTACGCCCACCTGCGATACTACGCGGACACGTCATCCAACGAGGCGTCTGCGCTCGTGACAAGGATGGAGAAAATGTCGTCCAACTTTGCCAACAGGGCGTTGTTTTTTGACCTCTGGTTCAAGAAGGGCATCGATGACAGGAATGCTGACAGGCTGATATCCGCGGTCCCTTCCGTATACCGAGAGTTGTTGAGGCACAAGCGCCGCCTGGCAAAGTACTCCCTCAGCGAACCTGAAGAGAAGGTAATCAACACTCTTGAAGTTACGGGGACCCGGGCACTCGTCAAGATCTATGACAGGATAACGAGCGCTTTTGAATTCACTGCGAAGCTGAAGAGTGGCGGTAAAACTGTTTTGAGGAGGTTTGCCAACAAAGAGAAGCTGATTTCGCTGATTAGGAGTCCTGATTACAATACTAGGGAGGCAGCCTACAAGTCGCTCCTTGGAGTATACAGAGAGAACAGCGGCGTGCTTGGTGAAATATACCAGAATGTTGTGATCCAATGGCGTGACGAGGCAATTTCAATGCGCGGGTACAGCGCGCCGATATCGGTGCGCAATATTGCGAACAAATTGGATGATGCAACAGTAGATGCCTTGCTCGCAGTTTGCAGGAAGAATACTACCGTGTTTCAGGATTACTTCATGGAGAAGGCGAGGATGCTCGGGCTGAAAAAGCTGCGGCGATATGATCTCTACGCGCCACTAACTTCAAGGTCGTCAGGGTGCAGGAGATATTCTTACGGAAAGGCGGTGTCTAGCGTCCTTGACACGTTTGGTAGTTTTGACTCGCAATTCCGAAGAATGGCCGAGCGGGTCTTCAGCGAGCAGCACGTCGACTCTGAGATAAGAAGGGCCAAGCGCGGAGGCGCGTTCTGTTTCACAGTGACGCCCAAGAGAACCCCGTATGTCCTTCTGAACTTCGACGGAAGAACGCGGGACGTATCTACCCTCGCGCACGAGTTCGGGCACGCCATTCACAGCATGCTGGCCGCCGACATGCCGATACTAGTCTCTCATGCTCCGCTCCCACTGGCAGAGACGGCATCGGTATTTGCAGAGATGCTGCTGAACGAAAAACTCGCTGAGAAGATGTCCAAGAAGGAGCTGCGGCTACTCTTGGCCGAGCAAATAGACGACATGTATGCCACGATAATGCGGCAGGCCTACTTTACGATCTTTGAAGTTGACGCGCACAAGGCCATTGCAGAGAACAATGCCACGATAGATGCAGTTGCCAGGATATACACTGATAATTTGAGGGAACAGTTTGGGAATTCGATCATGGTCAGTCCGGATTTTGCGTGGGAGTGGGTATACATTCCCCACTTTTATCAAACGCCTTTCTACACTTATGCTTACACTTTCGGCAACCTGCTCGTGATTTCTCTATACCGCCAGTACAGGCTGGAGGGCAGGTCATTTGTGCCAAAATACCTAAAAATATTGTCGGCAGGCGGGTCAAGAAGACCTGAAGAACTCCTTATCGAGTCTGGGATCGACACATCTAGGCAGGAGTTCTGGCAGCAGGGCTTCGATTACATTAGAGAGACGATGCAGCAGCTGAAAGCACTTGCGCCGTAACAGCGACGATACGCTTCTGATCATCGCGATAGCCGGGTCCATGACTGCAGGAGTCGTATTTCCCGCGGGCGGATTGCTGGTCGAGCCGTACATCCTTGTTTGGCTCGGTGCGCTGCTATTCCTGAATCTTATCAGGCTCAATGCGTCAGACTTGCTCTCGACATTTGCTAGACCTAGGCAGCTAGCATCGCTCTCAGCGGTCAAGCTGCTGGCGTTGCCGCTCGCGATGTACACCCTTGCGAATCTGATTTACGAGCCTTTCGCCCTTCCCGTCCTCCTTCTTTCCGGCATTTCAACCGGGCTTGGTGCGCCATTTGTTGTCAATTTGATCGGCGGCCGACTGCCGGTAGTGGTCGGGATGATAATTGCTACGTCGCTGGCGGTTCCTTTTGTTCTTCCTTCGATTGTCTACGTACTTGTCGGATCTCTTATCGACATACCCGTTCTGCAAATGGTGTTACTTCTTTCCGCGGCGCTCTTTACTCCGATCGCAGCGGGCTGGCTTGCAAAGAAATACTGGCCTGCGGCATCAAGCTTTGCGGACAGAAATTCGTTTCCGCTCTCGCTTGTCTTCGTAGTACTGATCAACTTTGGCATGTTCGCCAAATTCTCAGGATATTTTTACAACGAACAGGCGTTTTTGATCCAGACAGTCGCAACGGCATTTCTCTGCTACGCAGCTTACGGCCTCGCCGGGTACCTGACGGCTGCCGGCAGCCGGGGTGAACGGGCTGCAGGCCTGATTTCCATGACTTACATAAACAACGTGCTCGTGGCAGTTCTCGCTTTCCAGTTCTTCGGCCCCGCTGTAGCCGCCCTTGCAGCACTGTACAATATTCCTTACTACGCGGGAATCGTGGCGATAAAGAAGTTCGTGTCAAAAACTTGATATGAAATGCCGGCAATAACATCAATCATGCCAGTTATCCAAATTACAATGAGCCAGGGAAGGACAGTAGAACAAAAACGCGAACTTGTCAGGGTGCTAACAACAGAAACTGCAAGAATTCTTGGTACCAAAGTGGAAAGCGTTCGGATTCTCATTTACGAAGTTTCCAAAGAAAACTGGGGAAACTCCGGGATCTTGGGGACCGATATGAAATAGCCGGCGCGCCGCTACTAGCGCACTGGCCGCATTCCTTTTGTCCAGTTTATTCAGGGCTGCCGCGTAGAAATTTACTCTGCAAGGCGGCCATTTCAGTTACGCGGACTCTGCGTAAAGCGGTCTGATGAATTTACCACTACCCGTGCGAGATACCAATACTCTAGACCTCGTCCATCGCCCCTAGAATCGCCTTTGCCTGCTTATAATGCACGGCGTCTATCATCTTGCCATCAAGCCTCACCGCTCCCCTGCCACTTCCGCCCTCCATCGCCCCGCCCAGTGCGCGCACGACTTTTCTTGCCCAGTCTATTTCATTCTTGCCAGGCCTGAAGACCCTGTGCACTGGTTCTATCTGACTGGGGTGGACGATACTCTTGCCGGAGTAACCAAGGCGCTTGGCAACAGTCGAGTCCTTGACGAGCCCGTCGATGTCATCGACCTTCTGCCAGATTGCATCTACCGCGTGTATGCCTGCGGCCCTAGCGTCCACGGGGATTTTTGCCCGGGCGTATGCGTAACCACTATTGTCTTGCTCGTCATAGTCGAGCTTCATGTCGTATAGAAAGTCAAACACGCCAAAGAGAAGGGCGCTGATCCTGTCATCTGCACTAGCAATTTGGAAGGCGTTGACTACTCCCTTTGCACTTTCAATGGAGGCAATGATCTTCATTTCGATCTTCATCTCTTCTTCGAGTGCAGCAACCTGCTTTACTGTGTGCTTGATCTCGTCAGCATCATTTACCTTTGGTATGACTACGCCTTCAATCCCTTTGACCGCAGCTGCTCTGAGATCAGCTGCGACCATCCCCGACTGCAATGAGTTTGTCCTCACGTAGACTTGTCCCGAGTATTCCTGTACGTGTGAGAGGGCGCTTGCTACTGTCTTCCTTGCAGAATCTTTTTCGTTGGCTGGAACTGAATCTTCAAGGTCAAAGCAAACAATGTCGGCTGGCAGACTCTTTGCTTTTTCGACAAAGCGCGCGTTGTTGCCGGGGACGAAAATCAGGCTTCGGAACATATGCCAGAGAAAAGAGAAAGATGGTGTAAAAGCTTGTCGCTTCTACATGCTATGCGGCGTAGTGACAATCTTGCCGAACTTTTGGGCGTTTGCCATCATAACGTGACCCTCCACCATGTTGGTGAAAGGAAGGACTGTGTCGATCACGGCCTTGATCTTGCCCTTGCCCATCCAGTAAATAACCTCTTCGAGCTCTGCCTTGGTGCCCTGAGTCGAGCCAAGCAAGTTGGTTCCCCTGAAGAAGAGATACCTCAGGTCGATTGTTGAGTCATAACCTGTGGTCGCGCCGGTGGCAACCAGCGTCCCCGCCATCTTTAAGAGTCCGACCTCCTGGGGAAACGTTGACTTGCCGATGTGCTCAAAGACTACGTCGACGCCCTGCTTGTTCGTGATCTCTCGGACCTTCTTGTACCAGTCGGCTTCCCTGTGGTTTACCGCATGATCGGCTCCCAGGTCGATGCACCTGTCCATCTTGTCCTGGTTTCCTGCAGTCGCAATGACGGTGCAATTGTAGAGCTTTGCTATCTGGATGCCCACCATGCCTACTCCGCTGCTGCCGCCCATGACAAGAACAGTCTGACCCGGCCTGATCTTCGCCCTGCCGACCAGCATGTGCCACGAGGTCATGCCTACCATGGAAATTGCTGCGGCGTCGTTGAACGTCACGCTATCAGGAAGCTTGGTCACGTTTACTTCCGGAAGGTGCGTATACTGCGAAAACCCGCCCCAGAGCGGGCCGGTCTGGAATCCCCAGATGGTTCTGTCATTGCAGTCATATTCCCTGCCCGACGTGCACATGTCACAGACCCTGCAGCTCATGTTGGAATGAGAAACAACCCGGTCACCGGCCTTGATCTTTTTGACATCAGAGCCTACTTCGACAACGGTGCCGGCAGCGTCGCTGCCTGACACATGCGGCAGAGGGGTCTTGATTGGATCTCCCCAGATCGCCCACAGGTCATTGTAGTTGTAGGCTGCTGACTCGACCTTTATCATGACTTCGTTTGGTTTTATCTTGGGAACGTCAATATCTTCAATCTTGACTACCTTGGTCGGATCCTTGCTATATTCTCGAAATACTGCTGCCTTCATAATCCAAAAAGGACTTTACTGACTTTAAATAGTTAACTATCGCGAATACCGTAACGGTCAGTCTCCGAGTTTATCGCCTGTCAATCTTGAATTCTTTTCTTGGCTGCTGTATTCTCGTTAGCAGCTCCTTGAGCTCTTCGTCTGTCAGCGTTTTGTTGAGCCTTCCTGATGATGCGGCGTTGATAAGATAATTCTCAACCGACGCGGCCAGCTCTGGCTTGACGAGCCGAATATTCATGAGTCGCTGGCGTGCCTGAGCGTCGAGCAAGACTTGTAGAACCCTCTGGCGCATTGCAGCAGCTTCCGCTTCACGCCGCCTTGCGTCCTCGTCATTCGGTTGCGTGGATTGTGGATTGGACATAATTTCATGCGTAGCGCTGTAGCTGCGGAGCGGCTTTGACGAGCTCCTTGTGGATCTCGGTGGCGAGCCTATCTATTTTTTTAGTTCCCTCGCTTGACAGAATCCTCCCTTTGCCCTGAACCTTGACGATGTAGCCGGACGCTTCAAGCTGGTGGAAAGCTTTGCGGATGATCGCGCCTCCAGCGTCCTTGTGGTGCGACAGATTGTAACCGACCTGCTTGCGGCCGCCATATGCTACTTTCAAGTCGGCGACACCAAGAGGACCGTGAAGGTAAACCTTTCTCAAAAGTGAAGCGCATCTCACGTACCACCAGTCCTTGCTCTGGGGTATCCTTTCGGCATGCGAGCCTGTCTTTACAAATGCTGACCAGGCAGGAGGTTCTATTTTTTTATCCTTCTTCAGCTGTTCAGCTAGCTTTGAGATCAGCTCGTCGGCCGGAACGTCGTAAACTTTCGCCATGTATTTGGCAATTTTCCCAGATCCCTTATAAATCCTTACTCTGCCGCGAGTACCTTGCGGTACACGTGTCCGCACCTTAGGCACGTTATCCTAATTCCTTTTGTATTCGATCTGCCCATACGAACCCGGGCGCTCCTGCCGGGAATTATGAACAGCTTGCACCTTTTGCAATAAAGTTGCCTGATGCCATAGGGGAGCCTCAAGCGGAACCGCATCGCTATCTTTTTTGCTAGACGCGCCTGCTTCTTAGCAAGATCTTGGTTCCGCTCTTTCAGCGCGCTGGCCGTGAGTAGGTCTACGCGCTCTCGAGCCAGCACCTTCAGCCGCTCCCTTTTCTTCAACGGCCGCAGTATCACAGTCGACGTTCTTAAGTTTTGGTGGCCTGCACGGCTCCTCCTTAATATTAGGACCTGGCTAAAAATTTGGTACGATAACGCTCGTTATTGCCGAGGCTGCGATCGAAACGATACCAAGGGAGATCTCCAGCCACGCAGCAGTCAGGAACCATGCCCGCCGGCTTGGATGCAGTACATCGGATATCCTTCTTGACAAAAGTTACCACTTCGCTGCGATGAAAAAGCTTTCCAATAGCCACAAGCGCGGAAGGCCGGACATAGTCCACTTTGCGCTCATGGAAGCTCTATCGACGCCGCTTTTTCTGATGAACAAGCTTAGAGTTTACGTGCATACCACGAATGACAAAATAATCGCAATTGCGGACAATCTCAGAATACCAAAATCGTACCCGCGATTTGAAGGACTAGTGGTGAGTCTCTTCAGGGGTGGAGTGATCAAAAGCGACGAAGGCGCGATCCTCATGGAGCTTTCAGATGGAACCTTTGAGGATCTCATAGAAAGCATAGAGGCTGAGAGGGTCATCGGTCTGTCTACATCCGGCGTGCGCAGTACTGCTGAAAAGGTTGCGGGATTTGTCAGAAACTCGGAAAACTGCGCGTTTGTTGTAGGAGGTTTTCCAAGCGGTCACTTTTCTGAAAGGATCACCGGGCACCTTGGTCCCGTTTATTCCATCAGCAGCTCCGGGCTTGAAAGCCATGTCGTGATTGCAAGGCTGGCTTACGAATGTGAAAAAATCTTACTTGAAAAAGGCGTCGACCATGAAGGCAATAAACAGAGCAGTGAGGTAGGGGCTTGAAAACTTGAAGACGGTCCACGAGGCCCTTTCGCTTGGCCTGCCGAGCAGCCAGACGGAAAGGGCTATCATGACTGCCCCAAACACACTTGCGGTGATGAGGTAGATCATGCCGAACTGGTTAAAGAAGAAGGGGAGAACGCTGAACACCACCATCATCAGGGTTGTTCCGGCTATCACCCTTACCGAGGTCTTTTCGTCCAGCACTACCGGAAGCATCGGCACTCCAGCCTTGGTGTAGTCCTTCTTTACGTGCAGCGCGAGGCTCCAGATGTGGGTCGGGATCCAGAGGAACACCAGTCCTGCCATAACGAGCCCTATCTCGATGTTCTGAGTCGTAACGGCTACATATCCGATGAGCGCCGGGGCGCCCCCAGAAAAGCCGCCCAGTATGATGTTTGACAGGCTTCGCCGCTTGAGCCACTTGCTGTAGACGATGATGTTGTCGAAAAGTCCAAAGGCCATCAGGCCGAAGGCCCAAATGTTGATAAACCAAGCGCAGGCAAGCGAGATCGCGGCCAGTACGAAACCAAACACCAGCGCGTTGCGCGGCGAGATTCTGCCGGATGGAATTGGTCTTCCTTTCGTGCGATCCATTATTGCGTCGATGTCCCGGTCGTTGTAGCCGGTCAGCGTGTCAGCCGCCGCCGAGCCGGCGGCTACTCCGCCTATCAAGAGTGCCCAGGTAATTGGAGGAATAGGCGTGTCAAAGAGAAACGATGCGGTAAGTGCAGCCCCGAATGCTGTGAAGACCAGAAGGTACCAGATTTTTGGCTTTGTAAGCTCATAATAATTCTTAACCCTGCTGCCGGCGGTTATCTGGTGGGGAATCGTCAACTGTAAGCGGTCGAGCTTAAAGTGAAACTGCTTGCTATTTATATTATTACTTCGCGATCGAAGCAGGATACACTATCTCGCGGGTCGTCTTGCGCATCTCGATAAAGGTCTCTGTTTTTTGGACGCCCTCGATGCGCCCAATCTTTTCCGAGATCAGCTGGTGCATCTCGTCAAGTGAGCGCGCCGTCATGGTCACGAGGACATCGAACCTGCCGGTGACCTCTGCGACCTCCCGTACCTCCGGGATCTTGAACAGCTCGTTTAGGACGTTGTCCCTGAGCTTTGAGTCCATGTTGATCCCGGTAAGGGCCTTGACGCTAAGGCCGAGAGCTTCATCGTTAATGACGATCGTGAACTTTTTGATAAGGCCGCGCTTGACAAGTCGCTTTATCCTGCTGTAGACCACCGAAGAATTTACGTTGATCTTTTTGGAAAGCCGGGGGACCGAAATGCTCGCGTCCTTTGCAAGCTCGCCCAGGATTTTTAGATCCAGATCGTCAATTCTTCCCATTTAAGAGTACGACCTAGATCATGATTTCGGGGATTAATAAACGTATGAAGTATCGCTAAAGAGCAGAACAATTAACAATTTTTAGCAAGAATAGAGACAAAAATCCCTACAATAATCAAAGTCCAGCTCTGAGGGCTGGCAAAGAAAAAACTAGAGGACGTTGCGATCCTTGAGCAGTTCAGCCAGGAGAACAGCACCCTTTGCTGATCCCATCTTTTCGTTGTGCGACAGCAGGACGTACTTTATCCCGTTGTCAAAGGCGGTATCCTTGCGGAGCCTCCCCACCACGGTCGTCATGCCGTCGTTTATTTCCCTGTCAATCCTTGGCTGCGGCCTTGTCGGATCGTCATGGACAATGATATAGTCTTTCGGTGCCGTCGGCAGGTTCCTGATTGACACGTTCTGCGAGTACTTCAGCATCTCCTTCTTCACCTCGTCGGCCTCGGCTGCGCTCTTTGTTTCTACAAAGACAGATTCGGTGTGGCCGTCGAGAACTGGAACCCTCGTGCAGGTGCAGCTCACTCTGAAAGGTGCAGACGTTATCGAGCCGTTGTTCAGCTCGCCCAGAATCTTCCTTGTTTCAACCTGCACCTTTTCCTCTTCCTTTGGGATGTATGGAATTACGTTGTCCATTATGTCGAGCGCGATTACCCCAGGCGACCTGCCGGCCCCGGAGACAGCCTGCATCGAGGTCATGAACACCTTCTCGATGCCGAATCTATCCAGGATAGGCTTCAGAGTGATTGCCATTCCCGTGGTGGTGCAATTCGGAAGCGGGGCAATGAACCCCTTCCATCCTCTGTTTTTTCTCTGTACGTCCAGCAGATCAGCGTGGCTGTCGTTTATTCCGGGTATCAATACGGGGACGTCTGTTTCATACCGGAATGCAGCAGCGGTGCTGATCACAGGCGTCGTTTTCGCGATTCTGGGCTCGACTATTTTGGCATCGTCAGACTCTAACGCGGTAAAGATAAGGTCAAAGTTATCCGGCCTTACATCGTCCACCTTGCTGACGACCATGTCCCTGACATATTCCGGCACCTCCTCCCTGTTGTGCCATCTCAGTATGCCGGAATTGGGATCGCGAATAGCGTCAACGTATTTCTTGCCTGCAGACCTTTCTGAGGCTGCAACCTGTTTGAGCTCAAACCACTTGTGCTTGTTGAGGGCCACAACGAATTCTTGGCCCACTGCGCCCGTGGCTCCAATGACTGCTACCTTGAGCATGGTGGCGGATTTGTATTTGCCGCTAATATTCGTTAGCCCGGATCAGTCTGGACTGCTCTGAATCCAGATCGGGTGTGTAGCCAAAGGGATCTGTGACCGAGCTGCATACCTGCGCCAGCAGCTCCACGTATCTTGCATGATCATAAGTCGTCTTTTCACTTACAAGCTCCAAGGGGATGGCTCTCCTCGCGCGCCTGTAGTCGGTTATGACGTATTTTATGACCTGGCCTGCCTTTAGCGGCCTGCCTTCCCCGGCAAGCCTGCCAAGCGCGTCATTTTCTATCGTGTTTCTGTCCTGGTGCTGGCTGGTATCTTTGGAGATCTGCTTGGTAAAGACCAGCTCTTCTATCGGGACCTTGCGATCCATTAGCAGCCGGGCATATTTGCGAAAGAGATCTTTGACCTGGGGCATCAATGCCTTGACTTCTGCTACTGTATTTCCCCTTGCCATTATCTTCAGGATCTGTGTCTGGAATTTTACAAAGAACTGCGGAGTGTCATGCCGCCTTGCCTCTATCCCCCTTATCTTTATGCTGCCGTCCTCGAAGGTCCCAAAGTACCGGTTAGCGACGGGAACCTTGCCGCTTTCTCTGGAGTGGACGAAGGCTATCCACTTGTAGACGCCTTCGAAGCTCGACTCAAAGCCCGTTTCCCGCTCGATCGCCCTTTTCAGATCCATGTAGTCGCCAATTGTGCTGTTTCTCTTTTGCACCCAGAACGAATCAACGATGCCATGCAGGACGCGGAAGCCGAGCCTTTCCGCAATTCTTGATGCCTGCAAAAAGACATGGCGATCAAAGGCGCAGACGGCGATGTGCGCGTCTATGCGGCCGAATTTTGCGTTGTTGAACCCAAGGTACCCAAATGACGTTACAAGGATCCACTTGAGCGAGCCCTGCCGGGCATCGTAAATGTCCCGCAAATTTGGATCGGCGGCTTTCTCTTTCAGCTTTTTGTACTGCTTCCTTTTTTCAATCAATATCTCGAGCGATATTGGCACTATGCCCAGCCTTTTTTCGCAGATGTTGTAGCCGAGCTCCGGCACTCTTTCTTTGGAGTCAGGGCAGCAGCTGCACCTTACGGTCTCTGCAGACAGGTTCTTTTTCATCATGATATTCGGATACAGGGAGGCAAAGTCAAATTCGGCTACTTTTTCGTGCACCCCTATCTCCGGCTCGAATATGAACCCGCCCCTGTCTGCCACCAGCAGCTCCTGGTATGTCTTGAAGTGCTCGGCTATCATTGGCTTCCAGGGTATCAGTATGTCCTTCTTTGTGGCATGGTAGAATTGCAGGCTGCTCATGCACTTGCCAATAGACGCTCTAGATGCGGTATGCAGCGGCATCCTGCAAATCCGGGCGACCTCGTAGAGGCCGGCAAGCCCTGCTTCGTCCCAGATAAACGAGTTCTGCGTGTCAAGGTGGACCCTGCCGTGCAGCCTTATTGTAGTGGGCTTGAAGTGGATTCTGCCGTAGGAAAAATATGACGTGCCTTCCCTTCCCGGCCTGACCAGAGACATGCGGCGGTCCCTGCTCAGCGAGAGCCCTACTTTGTTCTGCTCCGCCCTGCTTATCAGGTAGGGAAAGAGGAACGAGTCGCCGCCGTCGGTGAAAATAAAGTCTGGATCAATTCTGGCAACCTCTGATTCGAAGCCGGTGAGCAGATCGGCTTCCGAGGAACCGGTGATTTCGCGGGTCTCGCGGCCCTGCCGTATAATGATCGAGGCTATGCTGTCGGAGAATTTCGGCAGCCTGCCCGGCTCTTTCTTTATCTTGGCGTCAAGATGCAGGGATCTGAATTCCGGAAGGGCATAGTCTGTAGACCACACGTCGTCTTTGAGGTCCCATGCCGGCCTCGAGTTCCTTGTACTGACGCTGCAGTATGCCAGTGGGAAGATGTCGTGCTGGTAAAAGTAGGACTGGGCTGGCAGCAGATCGACGTTGTACAGGCGGAACCTGCCAAACCTCCCGCCCAACCTTTCAATGCGCCTTGCCAGGGCCGGCGCCTTTGCGGAATCAGATAGCGTTAATTTGAGGACATCAGTCTTGTCCAGATCGGTTATCTTTTCCTGCCGGCGCACAAACTGGTGACCCTTCACAAGCCGCATCGCATCGGTGTCGCCAAGAATTGCGTTGAGGTCGGCCTTGTAGTCAGCCGCTGCATAGATCGAAGGCGACCAGCCGCAGTCTTCCAGCTTGACGGTGCTGCCGTCCTGCTGCCTGATCCAGCATGCCATGCCACCCTGCTGCAGGTATGCGTCTAGTAGCCAGCCCGTGACGGTCAACGCTTCTTCGCGCCTTCAAGCTTGGAAACGAGCCAGCCTATAATCTTGTGCTGTGAAAAAATCAGCGCCATCAGCAGCGATTCGGCCGGAAAAGGCTCGCCTTTTGCGTTGATCGCCCTGGAATACCTGTAGCAGTCATTTAGCATGCTCTTGAAAAGCTCCCTGTCCTCTGCCCTCAGGCTCTCCGCAAAGGCTCGCCATGACTCGATCTCTCTTGCCAGCATGTCTTCTTCCGGAAACAGCCCCATGGCAGTCACGCTGCTTCTTCAAGCTGCTCGGCGATTCGGGTCAGCTGTTTGTAGTGGTGGAACACCAGCGCCATGAAAACCGGCTGCACCCTCACCGACCTGGCGGCATACGAGCACGCAGAAATGTACAGCCGGATGTCTGCGAACATGCTGTCAAACTCTTTTCTGTCCTGTCTGTCAAGGGAATTGCGAAATGGCTTCCATTCCTGCTCTTCTTCCATTAGCGCCAGCCGGAATGACGGCATGGTCCTGCCCATGTCGTCATCGCCATAAAGCTGTGCGCAGCTCTTTTTCCGGCATGAAGACCTGTTGCGATTTGCGATGGTTGCGCAGCCTGATGCCAAGTTGCTTCTCTTCCCTTGCGATTTCAATGTGTTTGCCAAATGTCTGCAGAATCTGGCTGTTGTACGGCGATTCGTCGTGAAGCGACAGTACCACCAGGGCGTTGTTTATTTTGTGCACGGATTTTATGATCTCGCTTATCAGATATTCGGCTTCTTTCTTGCTGACCTGTGGGTCCTGGACAAACATTCTCAGCAAGTCAGAGATCACCACGAGCTTTGAATTGAATCGCTGGATGACTTTTGGCAGCTCGTAGGCTATTACCCCGGCAAGCTGGTATATGGTAAATGCCCTGCTCACGATTATGCTCCTCAAGACCTTCTGAATTTCAAGGCCGAATTGGCGGGCAAAATTGACGCACTGGTAAATGTCAGAGCTATTGCCGGCGTCGACAAACACTATTGATTGCGCGCCGATTCCACCCTGTCTTATTGACATCAATGCGCGGATGCACAGCCTTGCAACGAGCAGGTTTGCGTCGCTCCCTATGACGCACAGCCTGTCTCCCAGTTGCAGGGCTAGAAATGAATCGATGTCTTTGATGTCGAGGGCGAGTTTGGCATTGATCTCATAGGCTGTCTGGAACGGAACCTGCGGTTGAGCGAGCGCATCGCTGGTCTTTCTCATCTGCGTCTGCAAGGTCTCCGACAATTGGCAGCCGCAGCAAGGGCATTCTTCAGATATGCTTGATGGCCTGTCCGGCGATGTTGTTTCTTTTAGGAGAGTGTTGCATTTTGAGCAGAAGAACTGAATGCTCTGTCCAGAATTTGCCATGCGGCGAGCTCTGCAAGGTCGCTTATAATATGGACAGCACCATAGGGGGAGGGGGTGCCATGTTATAACATGTTATCGTATGTCCACTAACTGCCAATCGCAGGCAACTATTGCCTCGCAAAAGAACATTCTAAATACAGCTCGTACAAATGGCTCTTGGAATGGGGCAGGAGGTTGTTAGCAGAGGGATAAGCGCCTGCTCTCATGGCGGCATCTATTCTGTGGATCATCGCCTTGTCAGGGTTGACTGCAGCTCCAGCATCAATCCTCTTGGGACTCCCCGGCGGGCCATACGAGCAATCCGGGATG
Organism: Nitrososphaera sp.; assembly: GCA_050748985.1. Taxonomy (GTDB): domain Archaea; phylum Thermoproteota; class Nitrososphaeria; order Nitrososphaerales; family Nitrososphaeraceae; genus Nitrososphaera. The sequence goes on from JBOGQL010000009.1 coordinate 14,811, forward strand.
GGGCAGGAGCCATCGCCCCCCGGTATCCCGATCCAGAGTGTACCGAGCTGAGAAAAAGCTTGGCACGGTATTTGCAGGTTGACATAGACACGATAGCTGTAGGAAATGGTGCGGTTGAAATTATCTATTGGTTTGCTCGGGCATTTGCCAACAAGCGCGTGGCAATCCCTGTACCCACTTTCTGTGAATACGAGCTCTCGTCGCAAAAAGCCGGCGCTGCCATCACATTTTCGCCCCTCCACGAATTCGAGCTCGATGCCGACTCGGTAATCGAGAATGCAAAAGGAGCTGACGCGCTGTTCCTCTGCAATCCAAACAACCCTACGGGCACGCTCGCAACAAGAGAAATCAAGAAAATAGTTGAGAGTATTGACAGCCAGACGAAAATCCTTCTTGACGAGTGCTTCATAGAGCTGGTTGACGACCCGGACGGCAACAGCCTGGTTGACAGAATAGGCGAATTTGAAAACCTGGTTATTCTGCGATCGCTGACTAAGTCTTTCGGCCTTGCCGGCCTGCGCGTCGGATACAGCGTCTGCAATCCTTCGCTGGCCAGAGCACTGTCGGCAAACAAGATTCCATGGAATGTCAATGGTTTGGCACAAGCAGCTGGAATCGCCGCGCTTGTAGATCCCGATCATCTTCCAAGAGCAAGGATGCTGATCAAGAAAGAGCGTGGGTTCCTGCGGGACAAAGTACAAGGGATGAACAATTACGATCCTTTCAGATCGGATGCAAACTTTTTCATGGTGCGACTGCGCGACGGAGATTCAAGACGATTCAAAGACGCGATGCTCAGGAAGACAGGGGTCCTTGTCCGAGATTGCAGTACCTTCAGAGGAATGGATGCGCAGCATGTCAGGATAGCAGTAAAGACGCGGAGAGAGAACCTTCTCCTGATAAGGGCGCTGGAGACCTTCGACCGCGATGGTTAGGCGCGCCAAACTCCTTATGGTGCAGGGAACATCTTCTGGGGCGGGCAAGAGCACCGTAGTTACGGGCCTGTGCAGGCTTTTTTCAGACGCCGGCTACAATGTAGCACCGTTCAAAGCCCAGAACATGTCTTCGAACTTGGACGTCACTGGAGACGGATCGAAAATCGCTCGGGTGCAGGCCATACAGGCGGTCGCGGCAAGGCGTGAGCCCGACCCTAGAATGAATCCTGTATTGCTCAAGCCGCTGGGCGAGTACAGGAGTGCGGTATTTCTGAACGGCAAGTTCTATTCTGAAATGCACGCTACGGAATATTACGAGAAATTCGCGCTGCGGCACGGCTTTCCGATGGCTCTCGGCGCCCTTGACAGTCTGCGCAAGGAAACCAATCTCGTAGTAATCGAAGGTGCCGGCTCGCCTTCTGAGATAAACATAGCACAATACGATTTCGCTAACATGCTCCTTGCCCAGAAGGTCGGAGCCCCTGTCGTAATCGTGGCAGACATTGAGAGGGGCGGCTGTTTTGCTAGCATTATCGGGACGATTCAGCTCCTAAAACCTATCCACAGAAAACTCGTGAAGGGTTTTCTGATAAACAAGTTCAGGGGCGACATTTCAATCCTTCAGCCGGCGATCAAGCAGATACAAACCATGACCAAGAAGAGGATTCTGGGGGTCATTCCGAAAATAGATTTCGATCTTCCTGAAGAAGACTCGCTTGTCGGCAATAGGCGTGAAAGCGTGGAGAACCTCTCGAGAGAATCGTGGGACTGGCAGATTGACCTCGTCGCAAAGGCAATAAAAGAAAGCTCAGATATGGAAAGGGTAGCGGAGATCGTGGGACTGTGATACCGCTCATTGCCGCGCTGGCCGGAGCAATTGGCATTGACTGGTTGATTGGCGAACCTCCGAACAGGTACCACCCGGTGTCATGGCTCGGAAGGGTTATCGGTTTTCTAGTCCCTAATTTAAAAGCGAAATCTGCCGCATCCGAGAAAACAAGGGGTGCGGTGTTCGCGATAGGTATCGTAGTCGCCACAGGACTTGCAGCGCATTTCTTGGCATACGCGAGCATCCTGATAGCAGGAGCCCTTGCCTTGGTAGTTGTATCTGCGATAATTCTGAAAATCACGATCGCAGTTAGGGGCATGGAAATGCATGCCAGGGCAATCACATCCTGTGTCGAAGCTGGTGACCTGGCTGGTGCTCGCAGGAACCTTTCGATGATAGTGAGGAGGAGGACTGACGACCTTGGAGAGCAGCACATCCTCTCGGCAACCATTGAATGCATAAGCGAGAGCACGGTGGATGGGATTACCGCGCCCATATTCTACTATTCAATCCTTGGCCCCGGCGGGGCACTGGCATACAGGACAATCAACACCTTGGATTCGATGGTCGGATACAAGGACGAATACTACAAAGAGATCGGATGGATGTCCGCTCGACTTGACACTGCGGCAAATTTTCTTCCGGCTAGGATTACCGCTTTCCTGATGGTGGCCTCTGCGAAATTGCTCGGCGCTGACTGGAAGAATTCTCTTCACATACTCCAACGCGACCATACAAAGACATTCAGTCCAAACGCAGGCTACCCGATGGCCACTATGGCAGGGGCATTGCGGGTACGCCTTGAGAAGATAGGGCACTACGCCCTTGGCGACGAGCAGGAGCCTGCGACCCTTAACAAATGCAGGACCGCGATATCCATCATGAAGCTCACGACTCTGCTTTTTTGCATCGTAGTTTGCGTTCCGGCGGTATCGCTCCTGTATCTGGCAGGCTGGTGGAGGCTTTTGCTTGGCATACCTTAGACCAATTCAATCCGTACTTTCCTTCCTGACTATACTGCCAGTGGGGAAGAGCTATGACATCTATTACGTTGCCAAGAGCATGTACCTGTTCCCGGTCGCAGGTCTGGTCATAGGAGCCATTGTGGGGGCCATGGCGTATGGAATTTCTCCGTTTCTTCATCCTCTGATCGTGGGTCTTCTTGTCACGGGCGCCCTTGTCATTATTACAGGAGTACATCACACCGACGCGCTAGCCGACTTTGCAGACGGGCTCATGGCAAAGGGAGACAAGGAAACCAAGCGGAAGGTGATGCTGGACCCGGCCGTAGGATCCGCCGGGGTCGCCGCGCTGGTGATGTACTTCGCAGGTATGATAATTGTGTTCAACACTGGCGGTTTTCCCCAAGGTGTTAGACTTCTTGCGAGCATAATTGCAGCGGAGGTGATTGCAAAGTATGTGATGGTACTGCTTGCCAATAGAGGACTTTCAGCCTGGGAGGGCTTTAGCTCTCCCTTTACCGCGGCAATGAAGGATCGCAGGAAGCTCCTCGCGGCAACCGGGATCATGCTCGTCGTGGTGTGGTTCGCCGGAAGCTACGCCGGCCTCGTCGCTCTCGCAGTTTCTCTCGCGATTGCAGGCATCATTAAGCATGCCTCCGGCAAGAGCTTTGGCGGAATATCCGGCGACGTCCTTGGAGCTTCAAACGAAGTGACCCGCCTGGCTTCGCTGATCGTACTTTCCGCGGTGGTAATATGATAGCAGCAATCATGTGTGGAGGAAGGGCATCCCGAATGGGTCCTGGCGTGGAAAAGCCACTCCTGCGGGTCGACGGCATACCGCTGGTCCAGTGTGTGTTATCAGCGCTTGAAGAATCTGCGGGATTCGACCTAATATTTGCTGCAGTCTCGCAACACACCCCATTGACGGGAGAATTCCTTGCATCAAAAGGCGTTGAAATAATCGATACCTCCGGTGAAGGCTATTCGCGGGACCTCTCGGTATTGCTCGAAAAGATAAAGCCGGACAGGGTTTTCGTGACGCCGGCAGACATTCCACTTCTAAGCCCAGATGTCGTAAAAGAGATTGCCATCACGAAACAAGAAGCGCCGGCGATATCCGTGATCGTGGAAAAAAAGTTTGTCGAAAATATTGGAATCAATCCAAGTGTCCTGGTCAAATTCAACGGCAGAGAGTACTGCCACTCCGGGATAACTATTTTTGACACTGCGAAAATGGGAGGCGTCGCAGTGCAAGAACAGTACATAGTCATGGACAGGGTTGAGCTGGCAGTGAACGTTAATTCGAAAGAAGAGCTGAAGCTCGCAGAGAAGCTATTGATCCAGCGCGCCCAAGACCTTGCCCAGGATCGTCGCCTTGCTGCCTGATCTTTCAGCCAAAAGCTCACCGCAAGACTCGCAGCTGACATCGGTCGTCGTGTGAGAAAACACGACAGCCTTGGCACCGCATTTTCCGCATTGCACCGACAGGAATGCGCTTCTTGGTTTTGGCATCATTATGCTTTCACGCTTCAATCCCATCATATCTCCAGCTTGCGGATCCGAAGTCCCTGCTTCATGGTTTTGAACTGGCAGGTCTTGCACGTATAGCGCAAGGTCATTTTCTTGGTGGTCTTGGCAGTCCTCTTTAGCTCGGGGAACTTTTGGCCGCCGTACCCCTTCTTGTCCTCCGCGTGCCTGCGCGCGCCCTCTGCGACAGTCCTGTCCTTTCCCTTTTTGTACAGGGCTACGCTCTGCACCGTGTGGGTCTTGCAGCGAGGGCAGAACTTGCGCATCTCCTTCTGCATCTTCATATGCCTACTCGATTCCTATTCAGGGGTATTTAATTCATGTCTGCACGTGGAGCACTGCTCGCAGGACCTCGAGCCAGCAGTAAATCTAATATACTAGCATGACAACCATTCTGGCAGAATGCCGTTCGAATTCCTGTTAAAGCAATCAATAGACCCGGCTGCGTTCCCAGTGTGGATACCCCTGACTTTCGGTCTGGCTGTCGGTCTGGGCTATGCGATTTTCTCGGGAATGAGGCGCAGACACTAAGAAAGGGCGCCGACTTTTTCTTTTTATAATGCATCTTTATAGCCGGCGTCTAGCATAGGCAAGTAGATGGATTTCCTGCGACGACAGAAATCAGAGTGTGACGAGTGCCATACGAGATTTAGGAGCTACGACGAGATGGTACAGCACGCCAAGGAAGCCCACAAGCGCCACGTTCTAAAGTGCAGCTATTGCGGTAAGCAGTTTCTTCACGAAAAAGATAGGCTGCACCATGTAAGGGAGGAGAATGAAAAGAAGGTCGACTTCCGCAGGCACAGATTTTAATTTCTGGTTTCGCCAACAACCACATGGATTTTTCGATCAAGGCAGGCGCAACCAAAGAGCGCAGCATAACTGTCAATTCTAACCAGACTACCAGCTTTCTCTGGGAGGGGGAAAATGTCCTTTCGACGCCTTCCATGATAGCTGAAATGGAAGAGACCTGCAGGCTTCTCCTCAAAGAGCAGGTAATTGCGGACCCTGACTGGGATTCGGTAGGCACAGTAGTCGATATCAAACATCTTGCGGCAACGCCCGTGGGGTCGGAGGTCTTGTTCAAGGCCAAGGTAGCATCCTTTGATGGAAGACGTGTGCTGTTCGACGTTGAAGCCCGTGATAAGATTGACAAGATAGGCGAGGGAAGGCACGAGAGGTTTATCATAAACGTCCCGAGGTTCCGGGCTAAATTCGACGAGAAACAGGCCCGCCTCTCCTCACCGCGCGGTAAGAATATATAAAAGGCGGAGGGGAATTCCTGTAATTATTCTCTAAGGTGACATGTGGAAATGGCATCGATTCAAACAACCGCTGGCGGAATGCCAGTCTTGATCTTAAGGGAAGGAACCAAGGAAAGCAAGGGAAAGGAAGCACAAAGGAACAACATCACTGCTGCAAAGCTGATCTCCGAGATCGTAAAGACAAGCCTTGGCCCTAGGGGCATGGACAAGATGCTTGTCGATGCGCTTGGCGACGTGACAATCACAAACGACGGGGCAACGATCCTTAAGGAAATTGACGTGCAGCACCCGGCAGGAAAAATGATGGTCGAGGTGGCAAAGTCTGTGGACAATGAGGTAGGCGACGGCACGACTTCATCCGTGGTTTTTGCAGGCGCGCTCCTGAAGGAGGCTGAAGAGCTGATAAACAAGGATGTGCATCCGTCTGTCATAGTTGACGGATACAACGCCGCAGCAGACCATGTTCTGGAGCTGCTTGAAAAGATCGCAGTAAACGTAGATGTTTCTGACAAGGACATGCTGCTAAAAATTACAAGAACGAGCATGGACTCAAAGCTCGTCTCGGACGACAGCCCCATCTTGGCCCAGATCGTAGTTGATGCGACTAGGCAGGTCGCCGAAAAGTTCGGTACCGTTCACAAGGTGGACCTTGATGATATCAAGGTGGAAAAGAAGGCGGGCGGCTCAATTAGAGACACAAAGCTCATCAAGGGGATAGTTCTGGACAAGGAAGTTGTCCACGCCGGAATGCCCAAGAAAGTCGAGGGCGCCAAAATTGCGCTGATAAACTCGGCTTTAGAAATTGAAAAGACTGAAATGAGTGCAGAGATCCGCATCTCTGACCCGCAGCAGATGCAGATGTTTCTTGAAGAGGAAAACAGGATGCTAAAGTCAATGGTTGATAAGATCAAGTCGTCGGGGGCAAACGTTGTGCTTTGCCAGAAAGGAATCGACGACATTGCACAGCACTACCTTTCAAAGGCCAACATCCTGGCTGTCCGGCGCGTCAAGGAAAGCGACATGACCAAGATGGCACGCGCAACTGGCGCGAGAATTGTCAACAACCTAGACGACTTGACCGCAAAGGACCTGGGGTCCGCGGATCTTGTCGAAGAGAGAAAAGTAGAGACCGACAAGTGGGTCTTTGTCGAGGGATGCAAGAATCCCAAGGCAGTCAGCATACTAGTGCGCGGAGGCTCTCAGAGGGTAGTCGACGAAGCAGATAGGTCGCTCCACGATGCGCTCATGGTGATGAAGGATGTCCTTGAGAACCCGTTGATCGTTGCAGGCGGGGGCGCTACTGAGGCATACATTTCCAACCAACTGAGGCAGTGGGCAAGTAGCCAAGAAGGTCGCGCACAGCTTGCGGTGCAGAAATTCGCTGACGCGCTCGACTCGATACCCCTCAACCTGGCCGAGAACGCCGGGATGGATCCTATAGACACAATGACGGATCTCCGGGCGAAACAGAGCAAGGGCGCGAAATGGACCGGCGTCGACTGCAGGAACACCGTCGTTACTGACATGTTCAAGCAGAACGTGCTCGAGCCAGTTGTAGTAAAGAGGCAGATAATCAAGTCTGCCACCGAGGTGGTGTCGATGCTCCTGAGGATAGACGACGTTATCGCTTCGAGCAAGTCCAAGGCACCTGCCGGACCTCCAGGAGGCGGAGGGATGGGCGGCATGGGTGGAATGGGCGGCATGGACGAATAAGGTCTTCCACCCTTTTTCCTCGCAAAGTCAAAATGCCCAAATACAGCCCGGTCATCATGAGCTGCCGTGGGCATAATTGAAAAGCTCAAGCACCTGAATATAGTCGGCTCAATAGTGGTCATGCCGGACTTTTTCGTTGACCGCATAGTCAGGCTTGAGTCGAGGGAAAAGCTCTTCGAGGCTCTCTCCGAGAAGGCTGGGAGAGGGGGCGGGAGCATCCGGGGCGTCCCCATGGCAGATGTCAAGGGTGGCAACGCCGTGAACGCGGCATACTGCCTCGCAAGATTGGGCGTCAAGGTCACTCTGTTCACTGTCGCCGACGAAACTGGCGCGGGAATGATCAGGCAGGCATTCTCGCAATTTGGCGAACGGGTTACTCTCAGGATAAGTGGCGGCAGGAGCGGCCTCACAACCGCGTTCGAATTCCCTCATGGAGAAAACAGGGTCAATGTCATGGTGAGCGACATCGGTGATAATGCGAACTTTGGCCCGGAAAGAATTAGCACCGAAGCCGACAGGGCCATTCTGAAAAACGCTGACGGAGTCATGCTCGTCAATTGGGCGAGCAACCTGAAAGGGACGGAACTGGCGGAATTTGCATTCAGAAATTCTCCCAGCGCCTTTCATTTTATAGGCCCCGCAGACATCGAAACAAGAAAGGAGGACTTTCGTGACTCTCTTGACAAGCTTGCCAGCATGACTGACTCGCTCGGCATTAATGAAAATGAATGCAACTCGCTCGCTGATGCGCTGGGATTTGGCACACTGCTAGGAACAGGCTACGGAGCAGAACAAGTCAAGCTAGCTGCAAGAACGCTGGCAGAAAAGATAGGCATAAGCACCGACCTCCACACAAAGGCAGGAGCGGCATGGTCCAACGGAAGGGAGAGCGTCTTTGTGCACGCGATTAAAGTCGAAGCGAAGACCCTGACGGGTGCCGGGGATTCCTGGGATGCCGCCGACGTTTTGGGCTACCTCGCAGGGCTTACCGCGCAGGAGCGTTTGTTGTTCGCAAATTGCTGCGCGTCGCTGTACGTCAGGGATGAGAGCGGTGAGCCGCCGACGATGGGCAAAGTTTTCGAGCTCGTAGAAAGAATCCAGTAGCTAGACCATCTTTCTTGCGTCAAACGGCTCTTTGAGCGAGTTTAACATGTAGAGCATCTTTTGGATATAGCGCTGCTTTGATGGGACTTCGGCGAGTTTGTGCTCGTAAAATTCTATCAGGTGTTCTATGAGACACATGTTGGTCGCACTGCTGTCATCTTCGGAGAGGTTCTTGCGGATCATCTGATACCAATACTGAACCAGTGCGTCTTCCCCCTGCGTTTCCTCCAGCTCCAATAGATAAGCGAAATTCGAATGGCATCGGCGGCATAGTCCGTTGTGCGCCTGCGCGTAGGACTTTGATGTAACGTGACCGCATTTTGCCCTTAATCTCATAGAGCCTATTGCGCATCATCCATATTTGAACGGTAATGGGTAGTGATTTTAAATGACAGAGCGCTTGGAACAATCTATGATAGAATCCGACGATGCTATTAGGGTTGTCGACACAGTTGCAAAGAACCTCCTGGGAGTCGCACGAAGCATGTCGAACTTTGAAAGGCTCCCGGACACCTTCTGGGGGTATTTTGCAAAGGGGCACGATTCCAAAGGACGCTTCGCAGTGATTCTGACGTATTCAGAAAAGGGTCAGGATGTTGATGACCTTGTAACTATGTACGAGCAATGGGCGGCCCGGAACAAGGCTAGGTGATCTGCTCTCTCACCCACTCCCGGAACCTGCCAATTGCATGATCCTCTGATTGCGTTACAAACACCGGATCCTTTATCCTCCACTTGTCCTGCGGGATGCCGTCAAAGAATTCTTGCATGCACAGGATGAAACGGAATCTAAGATTGCGCGGGTTTTCGATCACGCCGTAGCGAGCGAGTATTCTTGCTATCATGCCAAACGCATGATCGTAGTCGCGCTTGAACGGCTCGAGCTTGAATGTGTCCCGCAGGATTGTTGATACGCTGTCAAGGTCCCCCTGAATGGTGATCATACCTGTTCGCCGAACTCCTGCAAGATACGAGCTTGGACATTGCGAGTAGTACTTATCGCTTGCCATGTTTGGTGGTTTGTAAGAATAATTACTTACAATGATACAAGAGGCAATTGCTCATTCTCATGATCTGAGCCTCTGTGAGAATACTTGTAGCGGAGGATGAGCCGAACATTGCCACTTTGTACAAAGTTGCACTCGAATCGAGAGGGCATCGCGTGGTCCTGCACACTGATGGGATCGCCTGCCTGAATGCCTACAAGGAATTGCATGAACAGCTGACCCACTCCAAACCTGCAAGCTCGAAAAGGAACGCTAGGGCTGTTGTTGGCCCATTCGATGTTGTCATCCTGGATTATAGAATGCCGTCAATGAATGGGCTCGAAGCCGCGCGAGAGATCCTTGCCATAAACCCGGAGCAGAGGATAATATTTGCGTCCGCATATGTCGTGGAGATTCTTGCAGAGTCGGTAAAGCAGTTGGGACAGGTCGTGGAATTGTTGCAAAAACCCGTTTCAATCGACTCTCTGATAGATGTCGTAGAGGACAAGGGCCTCTATGAAGAACTGGAAAAGATCAAAGTGAAAGCTTCTGCGCTAAAGAATTCCAAGGTTACGCACGCGCAATTGGTGGACCTGCTCGCAGGGATAAAGAAGCTGGAAAAAGAGATACGTGGCGCTTGACGGATTCTGCGTCGGGGACTATTTTGCACTGGTTGTGTCGCTGGAGAATAATCTGCCTCGGCAAACGGTGAGAAACAAGCCGAAAAAGAGGGGAGGGAAAAACCCTTCCTAGGTACCCCACACGGTCTTCATCGCAGATACCATGATCTTTAGTGCGGTGGTAGCTTCGATAGTGCTGCTTTCGTATAGCACGGTACCCAAGCCGCCGGCTCCGCCTCTCTTCCACGATTGGGCGGTCCATCCAAACCCGTACTCCTTGAGGACCTTCAGGTAAGTGTTTGCGTCACTCTGCGTCTCGGCACCCATCTCACCTATCAGCACTTCTGTGCCCCATTGCGTTGACCAAGTCTTGAAGTTCTTGATTTGCTTCTCTGCTTGGGAGCCAGGATACGGTATCCCATACAGGTGCGGGGCGTATACCAGCCCTGACACACCTCTTGGGACTATGTTGTATTCCATGCTGGGCTCTCTCGCGAAGCCTCGTGTTGTCTCCCTGTCAAAGAATATCTTCTTGTCGGTAACTTCCCTTATCTCCTTGGCCATGTACGTGTTGTAGTTTCCTAGCTTTTCATAATGCGTCTTGTCAAACAGGTGCGGCTCGTTCAGTATTTCATAACCTGCCACGCTGTCGTAGTGGTCTACCCTGTTGATTACAGCCTTGAAGTAATCGGCCTGCAAGTCCCAGGCGGTTTTTCCGTTAGCAGAAATGCTGTTACTCAGGAATGCGTTCCAGAATGGGCCTGCAGTCGCTATGTAGTCGTTGTTCCTGACCGGGAAGTTCTTTACCACAAATGATGGAAATCCTCTTCCATCGGACTTGCCGTCGACGTCGAGACTCCAGTAGCTGGTAGTGTAATAGTGATGGTTGTCGTAGAACACGCATATGTCGTAGTTCTGGGCAGTCTTTGCGATCAATTCAACTTCATTCAGGAACTCGGTTGGATTATAGACATAGGCTTCCCAGATCATCGGCACTCGAATCGCGTTGAATCCGTTGGACTTGATGTACTTCATGCTCTCAGCGACATATCCCGCCTCGGTAGTACCCCCTCCGGTCTCGTCCTTTCCGAGCGTCTTGTCCATAAA
>JBOGQL010000010.1:0-21600 GCA_050748985.1 Nitrososphaera sp.
AGTGCGACGCGCCGAGTCAAGTTTAACAGCGGCACAGGAAAATACACCGGCAGTTTTCAAGATACAAAGGACATCGTAGGAAAGATGTCGAGTCAGTGAATCTGCGATAATGGATGTCAATGCCCTATGACTTCTGAGTGATGCTGGCTATACATCTTAACGCTCAAATACTGTTGAAGCAGCTATAAGGGCGGATGGAATCGCCGGCTACAAGAAGGTTGCAGGAAAGTCAGGAGATAATCTACCTCGACTGGAACAACGCCCTTGAAATTCTTGAGAAGGCCCGCAAGTCTGGCCTTTTTGTCATCATCATAGGACCCAAGGGAACCGGCAAGACTACGCTCGTAAGAAAATTTGCCTCGGAGATGAACAAGGAGCTGGATTCCGTCAACTTTAGCCTCCGCACAAGGGAATCACACCTAGTAGGTTCGAGGACTCTCGACAAGGGAGAGATCAGTTTTGTCGAAGGAGTGCTCGTCAAATCGATGCGCAGCGGCTCGTTACTGTACCTCGACGAGCTGAATGCCGCGGAGGCAGACGTGCTGTTGAGGCTTGATGAAGCGCTGGATGACCGGCGCCAGCTTGTTTTGAAAGAGGCGGAGGGTCAGGTAGTCAAGGCCGTAGACGATTGGTTCGTGATTGCTACGATAAACCCGCTCTCACATGTCGGGACAAAAGAGCTCCCCCCTCAGCTTTTGAGCAGATTCCCAGTAAGGATGAGGCTCGAGTACCCTCCTGAGGAAGTGGAGCTTGACATTGTCCGGCGCCACGTGACTATCGATGAATCAAGGATCAGCGAGATCAGACATGCAATCCAGCTCGCAAAGAACCTGCGCGAGGCCGCCGCAGTGGAAGAGCTCTATTACAGCCCGAGTCTCAGGGAAACGATCGCGTTTGCCAAAATGCTGAACACCGGCCTGTCAGGCAGGCAAGCAGCAGAAGTAGTCTACGCCAATGCTTATGACCAGTGGGGTCAAGTCGAGTACCAGAAGGTCATGGACATTATAACTTCGATCTTTGGCGACAAATGATGTCTGCCCCCGGCAAGATTTCAACGGTCGTGATGAGAAACGACGTACTGCTCGAAATCTCCACATTCCTTACGAGAAGGTGGTCCGGCAACGACAAAGTTTCCATCCTACTTGTACCTGACAAGCCTCCCAGTGCCAAGCCGGACAAGAACCAAATAATTCTTCCCCTTCTCAACTACTACCCCGGCACTGACTTTCAAAAGTACCGCCAGTGGCGTGTAACCCTTTGGTACGAGTCGATGCGGATGCGTTACTCCAGCAAGGTGCAAAGCTACGAGCATGCGTACGGTTTCGTGCTGAATACCGTTGAAACGAAGCGCGTGGAAATTCTTGGCCTCCGGGAATGGGAAGGAATGGCAGGCGAGCTCGTTTTCAACGAGGGGATCTCCTGGATGTCCCGGCAGCTGCTGAACTCTATCTATGGCAAGTACAAGGTGGCCGAGGCGTTCTCCCAGTATTTTCTGACTGGATATCTGAAGGGCGAGCTTTTCGGCGGCGAGTTCGACAGGGTCAGAAGGGCATCGGAATTCGCTAACGAGATCGTGAAAGAGGCGGTCGAAAAGGGTTACGGCACGGGTTGGATAGAGCAGCATGTACCAACGCTGATCAAGATGCTCGAGCTTGACCCGCTGGTTTCTATCCCAATACTGTCGCCAAGGACAAGGGTTGGCGCTTCGCTCAACCAAAGCGACCTGTTCAAGCAGGTGGAAAAGGTGGTTCGCGTGCTGCGCAAAAAGGAAGACGTGCAGGAGAAGGCAAGAGAAATCTACGACGGACGCGACATCCTTCACGAATTCGAGGCGCTTGTCAAGGAGAGCAGGAAGACAGAGAACAGGGGTTATGAAAGCCTTGAAAATTACGGCCTCAGCGTGCCGGACAAGATGGACGTTGATGAGACCAAAATCTACGATACTGACCTGATAAGGCAGGTCAAGACTGCATTTCGCGAATGGAAGACAGGCTGGGTTGAGAGGCACGAGGAATCAGGGGAGGAATTCGATGTGGAGAGTTATGTCGAAGCGCTGCCAAAAACATTTCTGAGCGACTTTCGGCTCTCGATAAAGACCAAGGTCGCGATCCTGCTGGATCACTCTAGCAGCATCGCTGACGCAGAGCTGGAATACAAGCAAGCGACGATCGCCCTCTGCGAGGCCCTTCACTATCTCGGGATCAAGTTTGCCGTATACGCATTCAGCACGGACAAACGGCAGGTCAGGTGCTGGGTCGTCAAGCCTCCCAACATCAAGTGGTCAGTCATCAGCGCTCGAAGATTAGCCCAGATCAAAGCCAGCGGAGGGACACCTCTGGCGGAGGTCTATGCCCTGCTGCAGCCTGTCATTTATTCCTTCAAGCCTGACATCTTTGTCACACTGACAGACGGCGAGCCGTCTGACTTTGACGCGGTGAAAAAGCTGGTACTGTCGTACAGGAAATCAGGCGTCAGAATGGTGGCAATAGGGGTCGGCAGGACCCTAAACGACTCTGTCGGCATCGGCCACAACCTGAAGTACCTGAACTATGAAAGGGCCATTTCCGTGAGCAGGCTGCACGACATGCCAAAAAAGGTCATCAAGCTGCTTCGCAGCGACTAGATTGACAGCCCGGGGTTGTTCTTCTTTACCTTCTCCCAGTCACTCAGAAAGCTGCTCAGACCCTTGTCGGTAAGCGGATGCGAAATCATTTTACCTAGTATGTCTGGAGGAAGGGTCACGACCTGCGCGCCTATCTTGCCAGCCTCAATTACATGGAGTGGGTGCCTTATGCTCGCGACGAGCACGTTGGTGTCGAACTGGTAATTCCTAAAGATCTGAACTATTTCCCTAATCAACGACATGCCATCCTGGCCGGCATCGTCAAGCCTGCCAATGAACGGGCTGACGTACCTTGCCCCTGCCTTGGCGGCCAGTATTGCCTGGTTGGAGGAGAAAACCAGCGTGACGTTCGTTTCAATGCCGTCCGATTTTAGCTTCTTGACAGCCTTGAGGCCCTCGGAGATCATCGGTATCTTCACGACTACATTCTGACCGTATTTCTTTAGCTTGTGCGCCTCTTCGATCATTTCTTCGGCTGTGGTTGCGACCACTTCAAGGCTCACGGGACCCTTCACGATCTTTACGATCTGGCTCATGATATCGGCGGGATTGCCCTTTTCCTTAGAAAGCAGGGTCGGATTCGTCGTAATGCCATCTACGATCCCCATATCGTTGTACTTCTTTATCGACTCGATGTTTGCGGTGTCAAGAAAGATCTTCATCTATTTTCTGATCCTGATCCTTGCCTCTACCACTGCCCTGGCAATATCCGCTGCTGTCAGGCCGTACTGCTCTAGCAGAGTTTCTATCTCTTCGTCGCGAGCGGACTCGCCAAATTTGTCCTTCACTCCCACGCGTTTGACAGGGACCGGGTAGGTATCGGTCACCACTTCGGACACGGCGCCGCCAAGCCCGCCCAGGATGTTATGTTCCTCAGCGGTAGCGATCGCGCCGGTTTCCCGGGCACACCTTGCCACGAGCTCATCATCAATTGGCTTTATCGAAAACATGTCAACGACCCTGCAGGATATTCCCTTCTCCCTGAGTGCCTTTGCAGCGTCAAGAGCCCTTCCCGCCATGAGCCCGCACGCAAAGATGGTCGCATCAGAGCCCTCTGCCAGAATGTTTCCCCTGCCAAGCTCGAACGAGTCAGCATTATCGGCGTATATCACTTCGCTTGACGGCCTTGCAAGCCTCATGTAGAACGGGCCCGGCGTGTTTGCCAAGGTCCTTACCAGATGCTTGACCGAGACTGCGTCTGCAGGGATGATCACTCGCATGTTTGGGATTGCCCTCATGCTTGCAATGTCCTCTATCTGCTGGTGGGAAGCGCCGTCAGGGCCCACAGTGAGCCCACCATGTGAAACGACTAGCTTGACGTCAAGGTACGGATAGCAGATCGTGTTTCTTATCTGGTCGACGCATCGACCCGGGATGAAAGCAGCGTAGGTGCTCGCAAATGCAATCTTGCCGGCTGTAGCAAGGCCGGCGGCAACAGAAACAAGGTTTGCCTCCGCGATCCCGACATTGAACATCCGGTCAGGATACTTGTCGCCGAATTTTTTTGTCTTCAGAGAATCTGTGGTATCGCCCCCGACGCAGACTATGCGCAGGTCGTCCCTGCCGAGCTCCACGAGAGTGTCGGCGTACGCGCCCCTCATGTCCGCGGTCTTTTTCTCGCTACTTAGCAGCATGAAGCTCTTCCTCTATCCCAAGCTCACTTGCGTATGGAATCAATATATGTTTACGCGCCCTCATCCAGTCTGCTCTGATGCCAAGTTGCGTAGAGTGCTCAAGGAGCCGGCGTTCCAGCGCGACTCCCGCCTTGTGCCGCAGCTGGATTATCGCGTCATGGATATCAACTCCTCCATAGACGGCATTGCCCGCGACGAAAATCCTTGCGCCAGCGTCGTAAACCTGCTGAAGCGTATTCGCCTCGATCCCTCCGTCGGCTTCGATATAGCCCTTGAAACCTTGCTCTCTCAGCTTCTTGTTCAGCGCCACCATCTTGGGCAGCACTTCAGGAAGGAACTTTTGGCCTGCAAAGCCGGGGTTGACCGACATTACAATGATGACGTCAAGATCGTGAAGGCACGAATAGAGCCACTTTGGCACGTCGGTGGCCGGGTTTATTGCTATGCCGGGGCTTATGCCGTCTGCGATCAACTTGCCCTGTATCTCTCTAAATTCGTTTTCAGTGCACGCTTCAGCGTGGACAGTGATTATGTCGCACCTGGCGTCTATGTAGTCCTGCACCTGTTGCAGCGGCTTCTCGATCATCAGGTGCGCATCAAAGGGCAGGCTGGTCAGGCGCCTCAGCTTCTTTATCGTGTCAGCGAAGAAGGTGATGTTCGGAACAAACCTGCCATCCATAACGTCGAGATGTATCATGTCTACGCCTTCGCGTTCGACCTTCCTTATCTTGCCTTCGTAATTCTCACGCTCGCCTGCGATGATTGATGGCGCAATAAGGCACTCGCTCTCCAGCTCTTCCAGGAGGATTGGCGTATGCTTGCGGGGAGGAGCCTTTCCGTGCCACTGCGGACTGTTTGCCATGTGACGAATCCCGTTGCCCTTGACAGTATTGGCGATTATCATGACCGGCTTGTCGTGGACCTGGGCAGCTTTGTTGAGGGCATCCACGATCTGCTCGACCCTGTGGCCGTCCACTTCAAAGACCTGCCAGTTAAAGGCGGCCCACTTGTCCTTGGTGGGCTCCAGTGGCATAATGTCTTCTGTAAATCCGTCCTGCTGGATCCTGTTGCGATCAAGTATCGCGACAATGTTGTCGAGCTTGAATTTGCCCGCAGTCATCGACGCCTCCCAGATCTGGCCCTCATTGGATTCCCCGTCTCCGATGAGGACATAAACCCGGTTTTCCTTGTCGTCCAGCTTGCTGGCAAGCGCAATCCCTATTCCGACCGAGAGCCCGATTCCTTCCGAGCCGCCAGAGTACTCGATTCCTGGAACGCTGTGCTCCTTCTGGCGATCAGAATGCCTCACCGGGTGGCCCTGCAGCCTCGAGCCGAGCTTGCGCAGCGTCCTCAGCTCTTCGGGC
The DNA here is from genome assembly GCA_050748985.1 of Nitrososphaera sp. Classification (GTDB taxonomy): domain Archaea; phylum Thermoproteota; class Nitrososphaeria; order Nitrososphaerales; family Nitrososphaeraceae; genus Nitrososphaera. Next base: position 5,622 of record JBOGQL010000010.1, read on the forward strand.
GGAAAGTATCCTGCCATGGCAAGCGTAGAGTAAAAGCCGGGCGCAGAATGCGCCTTTGAATTAATGAAATAATCGCGGTCCTCCCAGGACGGCTTTGATGGGTCGTGTTTCATTCTTCTAAAATATAGAGTCCCCATTATCTCGGCTGCAGAGAACGAAGCGCCTGGATGGCCAGATCCGGCTTCTGCAATGCCCTGGATCGCCCACATCCGAACGTCGCGAATCTTTCTCTTGAGGTCGAGATAACGCATGTTAAAGCCCATCTTACTGTTCTCTCTGGGTGGCGACATTAAAAAGCTCCCTCCAGCAAAATAAAAAGCTAGCTCTGTAGACCTGTAACACAACCCTGAGTTCTCATGTTCGATGCGGAGGCAATCCCGAACATCGAGGCAGCAGAGCTCTATCAAGATTTAATAGGTCGGCACGAGAAATGTACACGTGCCGTCGATATCGTCGCTCTTTAAGCGACCTCTTCTGATATACGACGACAAGTGCTATTCCTGTGCGAAATTCGCGAATCTCGCAAGCGTGCTTTCGCGTGGATGGATTAGGATTGCAGGGCACCACTACTCGGAGGAAGCTAATGAGGCAAAGAGAATGATATTTCCACCAGAGTACGACCCAACGAAAATGTTCTGGCTAATCAACAGGACTGGTGCCCACGGGGCCCGCTCGGGTCTGCCGCACGTCGCAAGGGAGATCATAATAGGAATTTTTCAGAGCCCAGCGCGCGGGGCTTTACGAAACTACCAGAATGCATGCGAATACAGCGCCAGCAGGATGTCATGCTACACGCCGGCAAACGTCGTAAAGAGATTTCTTCGCCTGCTCCACAGCGGCGCGACATTTCCTTTTAGTCAAGACTAGCTTCCGCGACTCCAAGCAGCGTTCAAATGCTGAATGTTCTCTGGCAGCCGTGCGGGCACATGGACCTGCGCCATCATTCTAAACTTAAAATAAAGTTGGTTCCTTTATCTTTACATCATGGTTCAGGTCAAGGTGGAAAAGTCAAGAATCGACCAGAAGCAGACCTCTCTTCTTGTTATCGGAGTATTTGAAGGGGAGCTGGACTTCTCGCAGTCAAAGGAACTCGACCCCGCGGTCTTTGCTTCCATAAAGGATACTCTAGAGAGCAAGGAATTCCGGGGGACATTTGGATCAAGCACGACTGTGTACACCCTTGACAAAGGCCCTATGAAAAAGATAATGCTTCTTGGCTTGGGCAAACGCGAAAAATTCACCGACGAAGCGGCCCGGATTTCGGCAGGCAAGGCAGCCCTGAAGGCAAAAGAGCTCGGCGCAAAGGAATTTTCAATGCTTCAATTTTCGAATCTCGACGAGGGCCTCATCGAAGCAATGACTGAAGGCGCCGTGCTTGCGCTATATTCCTTCGACAGGTACAAGGCCACGGACAGCGGCAAGGATCCTCCTGCAAAGGTGGAGGAGGTAGCCATCCTGATAAATTCGGACTCACCGAAATTTCAGTCGGTCGCAGAGAGGGCGAACCTGGTAGCAGAGGCCGTGAACTTTGGACGTGACATCGGCAACCTCCCTCCGAACGACTGTTCTCCGGCCCAACTTGCAACCATTGCGACATCGCTTGCACACGATCACGGGATGAAGGTCAGGGTAATCGACAGGTATGAGCTCGAAAACATGGGCATGGGAGGTATAGTGGCAGTGGGCAAGGGAAGCAACAACCCGCCCAAGCTGATAATCCTTGAATACGTCGGAGCCCAGGGAGATGCGCAGCAGCAAAAACCATATCTGCTTGTTGGCAAGGCAGTAACCTTTGACACTGGCGGCATCTCATTAAAGCCAGGCGAGAAGATGGATGAAATGAAGTTTGACAAATGCGGCGGCTGCGCCGTGCTCTCTGTCATGCGCGCTGCGGCTTCGATGAAACTATCGGTAAACATCATCGGGATTATTCCATCTGTTGAAAACATGCCGTCCTCCACTTCCTACAGGCCCGGCGACATCGTCAAGATGTACAACGGCAAGACCGTTGAAGTACAGAACACTGACGCGGAAGGGCGTATGATACTTGCTGACGCCTTGGCCTACGGCACCGCAAAGTACAGCCCTAGGGCGGTGATAGATCTCGCTACGCTGACTGGTGCCGCAATAGTAGCTCTCGGCGCCAACGTGGCAGCCGTCGTCGGAACAAACAAGCAGCTCATAGACAGGCTGCGCAGGTTTGCGGACAAGACGGGCGAAAAAATGTGGGAGCTTCCGCTGTACGACGAATTCCATGAGCAGATCAAGAGCACGTACGCGGACATGCGCAACATCGGCGGCAAGCCTGCCGGCGCCATCACCGCTGCGGCGTTTCTGTCCAATTTTGTGAGCGGCGCCCCGTGGGTGCATATCGACATAGCAGGAACCGCGTGGACGCAGGAGGGCACCTACGAACGAAGCTACAACCCCAAAGGGGCAACGGGATTTGGCGTAAGGACGCTCGTCAAACTTCTCATGGAGGACGAGAAGCCGCAGCAGCCGTGATGGAAATTTGCCCGTCTTCCAGCTGAGCGCTCTTGTTGATGCTCTAGAAGAGCACGGATTTAGCTGCAGGAAAGGAAGCATGGAACTTGACGTGCATCCGGTCAAGAGGCCGTACTTTGAGCGCTGGCTCTCTAACACGGACGGGTTTGTCAAGATGCTCAGCGGAAACGTCGACTATGTGGGAATGGAGGACGTGGTGCGCATGGGCCCGTTTTACAACATATACTGCATCGTGGAAAGCGACTCTATCATCGATGCGGATGATAATGCTCACAACCTGCTGGACGCGGGGCCCTACTACAAGCTGTTCAATGGCAGGGTGAAAAGCATGGGATGGAGCGGCGGAATCGTAGCCGAGATCCTGGCAAAGGACGCGACACTCTCTGAAGAATTTTCAAAGGCAATAATGAAAGAGGAAGTGAAAAGGATAGTACTAAAGGCTTCGAATTACTGCTGCGTTATTGAAACCAGAGCGTGGGAGCCCGCAGGTCTAGCTTCAGCCTTCAAAGTAATAGACCGGATCGCATTCAATGTCAGGCGGCTGATAAAGGCGATACACCTTGGAGAAGATGCTGGAGCGTGAAAGGTGCCAGCACTGCTGCTTCCCAACCGCTCACGCAGGTCAGTAACACAGCAGCGACGACAGGTTTGACTTCCGGGTTCGGAATGGGACCGGGTCGCACCCTGCCGCTATGACCGGCTCATCCTCTCATTTGCCCGGGGGCTAATTTAACCTTGCTACGTTGAAGCGAAGGCATTCTAGGCTGCGAGAAGGAATGAAGACATGTGATGCATGAGATCAACTGTTCTTAGCTTGAACGGTATTATTGGTTTTTGAGCAGGAAACCCATCATGTACAAGGTGATCGGTCTTATCATTGCTGGAATATTCCTTGCCGCCTCTGGTCTCTACCTTCTCAGCACGGTAGGATTTGTACTGATATTTCCCTACGTCAACTGGGCGAGCGTCGGATTCGTATTGATCGTTGGAAGCGTCGTCACCTTCGGCACAGCATTTGTTGCGTCCCGATGGCGCTAACCGCTGAAGCACGACGAAGGACGGTACCCCATGCGATGGACATACATGGTACGCGTGAGACGAATGACTTTAGAAATCTTGTAACCAACTTCGGTTACAGGCGTTATCTATATAACAGATTGTTGCAAAAATTATATGTAAATGGGCAATAGTGAGGCAGAAAATACACACCGCGTGGCGGTGCTCGACGAAGAGCTATGCCAGCCGAGAAAATGCGGCCTGGAATGCATGGTATATTGCCCAGTGAACAAGACGGGGGGCGAATGCATTATCCAGCGCCCCGGGGACGGCAAGGCGCTGATCTCTGAAGACCTCTGCACAGGCTGCGGCATATGCATCAAGAAATGCCCCTTTGACGCCATTGTGATTGTGAACTTGGCGAAGGAGCTGGCCGAGGATAAAATTCATCAATACGGAATCAATTCATTCAGGTTTTACCGGCTCCCCACTCCGAAGAGGGGAGCGGTGGTTGGCCTCGTCGGGCGAAACGGCATTGGCAAGTCCACCATCGTCAACATCCTGTCGGGCAACATGAAGCCCAACCTCGGCAGTTACGGCGCGGATGATGTTCCCTGGAGCGAAGTGCTGAAATCCTTCCAGGGTACGGAATTAAAGTCACACTTTGAGAAAATCGCAGGCGGGACGATGCGTGCGAGCATCAAGCCGCAGCTCGTATATCTGATTCCAAAGGCATTCAAGGGTACGGCAAAGGAGCTGCTGACAAAATACGACGAGCGCAACGTGGGTGATGCGCTGGTGCAGAAGCTGGGGCTTGGAACCATTCTAGATCGCGATGTCAGCCAGCTGAGCGGCGGCGAACTGCAGAGGCTCGCAGTGGCTGTGGCTGCCGCAAAGGACGCCGAGTATTACTTTTTCGACGAACCTTCTTCGTACAACGACGTCTACCAGAGGCTTGCGGTGGCCAAGGTTCTGCGCGACCTTGCGCAGGAAGGTAAGAGCGTGATGGTAGTGGAACACGACCTGACGCTTCTTGACTACCTCTCTGACTATATCCACCTCATCTATGGTGAGCCGGCCGCGTATGGCATTGTGTCGGGCCTTCAGAGCACAAAGGTCGGCATCAACAATTTTCTTGAAGGATTCCTGCCGGTAGAAAACGTGCGTTTCCGGGATAAGGCATTCAAGTTCGACGTGGCATCACCAACCGAGGACGTCGTCTTGGACATCACGGCCGCAGGCTACTCTGAGCTGACCAAGTCGTTCCCCTCGTTCAAACTGAGGGTGGCAGCAGGAAAGGTGAGAAAGGGCGAGATAGTCGGAATAGTAGGTGCAAACGCGCTCGGCAAGACGACATTCATGCGCATGATTGCAGGAGTGGACAAGCCGGACTCTGGCACGATCGATGTCAGCGCAAAAATTTCCTACAAGCCCCAGTATCTCACTCAGGAATTCGATGGTGACGTACGCTCGCTCATGTATGCAGCGTACGAGAATCCAATCGAAGGATCAGTAGTTGAGGAGCAAATCATCATACCGATGGGCATCAAGAAACTATACGAAAAGAGCGTCAAGAACCTGAGCGGAGGCGAGTTGCAGAAGGTCGCCGTTACAGCCTCCCTTCTCCGCCAGGCCGAGATCTACGCGCTTGACGAACCATCCGCATTCCTGGACGCGGAGGACAGGATCGCTGTAGCCAAGTTCCTCCAGCGCTTTGTCAGGGCTCAAGGGAGGTCCGCGATCGTTATCGACCACGACATGCAGCTGATCGACCTTGTAGCGGACACGATTGTAATCTTTGAGGGACAGCCGGGACTGGAAGGCTCCGCAACTGCTCCGATGCGCAAGGAGGAGGGGATGAATCGTTTCCTCAAGGCACTTTCGATCACATACAGGCGTGACGATACGACCGGAAGGCCGCGAGTTAACAAGGCAGGAGGCAGGCTTGACAGGGAGCAGAAAAACTCTGGGAACTATTACTACGTGAAGAACCAGTAAATGCCCCACATGCTAAAGCAGGTTCTCCGAGGGATACTTGACCCGGAAGAGACGGAGCAGGTATATTCTGCTTTTGACCAGATAGGAGACATTGTCATTATCAAGATCCCTGACGGCCTGGCCCCCAAGAAGGGCCTTATCGCCCAGGCGATTCTTGACAACATCAAGACCGCAAAGTCAGTGTTTGCGCAGATCTCTCCTGTAAGAGGGGACTTTAGAGTACGCGAGTTGGATTTTCTTGCGGGAGAAAACCGAACGGTCACCGAGTACAGGGAGCATTCGTGCAGGTTCAAAGTTGACGTCGCCAAAACATTTTTTTCGCCGCGGCTGTCAACCGAAAGGCAGCGCATCGCCAACATGGTAGGAGATGGCGAGATAATCGTCAACATGTTTGCAGGCGTCGGCACGTTCTCGATTGTAATTGCAAGGGCCAACAGGACCTGCAGGGTCTACAGCATAGACTCGAATTCTGCGGCAGCAGAATTTTGCGAAATAAACGCAAAGCTGAACAAGGTTCAGGACTGTGTGGTATCACTATGCGGTGATGCGACCGAAGTGATCGCGAGCCGGCTTGCGGGTCAGGCCGACAGGGTGCTGATGCCTTTGCCCGAGAAAGCCAGAGAATTCATAAACTCTGCAGTGCTCGCGCTCAAACCGGAGGGTGGCGTTGTACATTACTTTGCACACATAAAGTCGGAAAGCAAGAAGGCAGGCAGGGAGCTAGGCCTTGCCGATGCGAACGAAGCATTTGCGCCGTACAGCCACAAGGTTTTGGGCGTCAGGATAGTGAGAGAAGTGGGTCCGCGGGTATACCAAGTAGTAGCGGATGTATCCGTCAGCCGCTAGGCTTGCCCTCTTCGGTCCGCGGTGCGGTGAGCATCGTGTAACCAATCCAACCAAGCACGGCCAGAAGAACAGCAACTGCGGCAAGCACCGTCAGCTGGAGTATTATGATGCCGTACTGCGAGGCTAGCAGGAAATAGGCATACAGTATGAATACAGCAATAGAAATGGCAAGAAGGGCGGCGCCGGCTCCTCTGCTGCCCCTTCTTTTGAGATTCATGACGAGTGAAATGGCGCTTCTGGCAACTTAATAATCTTTTTTTTAGTTCAACTCAAGCGCCATCAGGTAGGCGTCCTCGCCGTCTCTGTAGTACGAGCGCAGCCTCGACTTTGTTTCAAAACCTAGCTTCTCGTACATCTTTACTGCACCTGTGTTGCTCACCCTGACTTCAAGGTAGATTTCATCGCTCTTCCTGTGCATCGAGCCATTGATCCCTTCGAGCATCAGCGCCTTGCCCAGCCCTTTGCCCCTGTGCTGTTCTAGCACTGCGACGGAAACCACGTGGCCCTTCTTGACAAATCCAAGTTTGCGGAAGTTGGAGAAGCCGAACTCGATCTTGCACATGATGTAGCCGACTATCTTGTATTCGAGCTCCGCGACAAGAAATGCCTCGGGGAGCTCTCTGAGAATCGACTCAAAAAAGTAGTCCGAATAGTGCTCTGGAAGCGTGGCCATGTTTATGTCTATAACCGCAGGGAGGTCGTGTTCATCACACCGGCGCACGACATAGTCGCCAACTTTTCGCAGAGCAGTTTGCAAACTGGAATTTAGAGATCAGATCAGATTATTTAACCTTACAGGTAACAAGCGACAGTACTGCTACCATAATGTTAACTGCTTCCTCGCATATAGATGACCCAGTCAGGACGGCGAGAGCCATGGCAGACATTGCAGCCTGTCGACCAAGAACCAATCTGTGCAAGGCCAGTACGGGAGAACGCTTTAATTTGATTGGCAACAAACAATCTCAGTGGCTACTTTTCTGAACGGCGACTATACGCGTGCGGTTCCGGTTGTGTCGTCGTTATTTACTGTAAAGGATTTCCAGCATAACGTCACAGATGATTATGTCCAGTTCCTGATAGAAGAGTCAGAGATCAGAGACAATTTTCGATCCCTTCAAGGACAATTGGGGAAAATGGGCATGGTGGCCACCGCCAAAAGATCCGAGTATGTCCGCTTTCCTATGGCCACGCTCAAATCGGTCAGGATGGCAATAGACAACGGCGTCGTGATTACCGTCCACAGGATGACGCGCAGGATCGCCAAAAAAAGTTACAGGCGGTTCATTCCACTGGCCCTCTTCCTGATCACCCTTACAGTGGTCTTCGTGGATGGCCTGTTTCGCGCTGACGACGTATTTGCCAAAATGGGCATCGGGGATCCCGTTACTCTAGCCGTGGTCTATACGATGTCGCTGATGGGCATACTCGGAATCCACGAGATGGGTCACATGATTGCGGCCAAGGAGTACCACGTCAGGGTATCGTGGCCATACTTTGTGCCCACCTACCCTACGTTCTTCACTCCCACTCTGGGTGCGATGATACGACTTCGTAGCAACATGCCCAGCCGTAACGCCATGTTCGATGTTGGGATATCCGGCCCGATAGCGGGTCTCATAGTGACAGTCATTGTGTCTATCTATGGATCATCAATATCCGTCCTGCTGCCCGTGGAAGAAGCGGAGAGGCTCCTGAACGACTCAGAACTTATGGAACTCAGTTCGAGCGTTCTCATGTTGGCGACAATGCAGTTGACAGGAACCCTGGCCGAAGACACGGTGCTAGTGATGTCGCCGGTTATGTTCGCTGCATGGATAGGCTTCCTGCTGACTTTTCTTAACCTTATTCCCGCCGCGCAGCTCGATGGTGGTCACATCGCGAGAGCAGCTCTCGGACCCAGGAAACACAGGCTAATGACTTTTGCCGGTATTGGCGCCCTGTTTGCTCTTCAGTATCCTGTGATGGCCGTGCTCGTTCTGATTATGGCTTGGAAGGCGCCAGAAAGCCTGCCGCTCGATGACGTGACTCCCCTGTCAAAACGCCGAAAGGGATTGTTCATGATGGCGATTGTTTTGGCTGCACTTTGTGCACCCATTCCCCCGTACCTGTTCTAGATTTTCGGTCTCAGAAGGGTAACGTCTGCATCGGAGAGCACGATTACCTTGTAATTCTTGCCATGCTTGTCAGGCAACCTTTGCATAATGTCTTTCATGCTCGTGTAAATCGTAAAGCCGAGCTTTTTGTTTGCGTAATAGTGTGGAAGCGTCGAGACAATGCCTAGCTCGTACCTTTGCCCCAGTTCTTGGAGATACAGCAAGTGCTCAAGGCCGTCGACGTATGGGCTCTGGGCAAGCTGCTCAGCTCCCAGCCTTCCTTCCACGTACATTTGCAACGCACCACCGCCAAGACCTTCGCGGCTTTCCGCAAGCAGGATTGCCGATCCTCCTTCCTTCACGACGTGTATCGCATTCCAAAGAGAATTGAGAGCCACTGCCAGAGTGGAATGGATCCCAGATTCGCTGCTTGCACTCAGAATCGCACACTTTACGGGATCGGTTTCAACGGCGGATATCGCCCTGAGTTGCGTTTTGGCCTTTGCAAAGGTTTCTGCCACCGAACCGGAATGTATTCCTGCTATGCCCGAACCACTGGTTACAAGCTCGATCGATGTCGCCGCGATTCCTTCTATTGAAGAAATCGCGATCTTGAGCGGCTCTCGCTCCTCTCCTGGCGCCGGGATATTTTCGCGCCTTGACTTGAAGGCTTCAGACATCTGGTCAGGAAGAAAGTTACGCAAGAGAGCTGTGGGGCCTCCGGCATACCCAAAGAGCGGATCGTAGGCGACACTGGAAACAACTACCGCGCTTTGGAATTTTTTGATCCTTTCCTGGAGCGACTGGTAGTCGACGCGGCTAATCGACACAGCTTCACCTCCTGCCTGCGCGGTCAGGTTGGTCCGAAGGCTCGCGGTCATTCTCGGAGGCGCGTCCACGCTAACACCGAACCCTTTTGCGCGCGCAGCTCCGACTAGAATGGCCAATGCCCTAGCCGCTGCTTTGGAAGGTGACAATGAAACGAAGAGCATGTTGTCAGTAAGCGGCACACCGCCGAAGGCTGCCATGATTTCTTCTTCGGCAAGAGGCTGAAAACTGGAGGTGATATGGCTCGCTAGGTTTTCAAATTTGATGTCCAGCACTACGTCGGTCATGCCATACCTGAGCCAAATCTCTGGCATCCATCGCTGTGGAACAATAACAAAAGATAAAAATGAATCTCCAGTACGATCCACCTGTTGCGAACTGACTTTATCCTCGAGTTTGCCTCATTCATGCTAAAAACCAACGCGCTCCGGTTCGGCGCGTTCACCCTGGCCAGTGGCAAGCCCAGCCCCTACTACATCGATCTCAGGATGCTCCCTAGCTTTCCAAAGCACTTCCACCTGACAATCAGCGCGCTGAAAAATGCGGTGGTTGAGAGAATTGGCACAAATCTTGATGCCTTTGCCTCCGTGCCTACCTCGGGTCTGGTGTTTGGATCGGCGCTGGCCTATGAAATGGAGAAGCCGTTTGTGTACGTCCGCAAGGAGTCAAAGGGCTATGGCACGAGCAAGCTGATTGAAGGCCACCTCCCCTCAGGCGCGAGGGTAGTAGTGGTGGATGACGTGGCAACAACCGGTACCTCTGTGAGCAATGCCGTCGAAGTGCTGCGAGGAAACGGAGGGATAGTCGAGGATGTCGTCGCAATCGTGAACAGGATGGAAGGAGCAGAAGAGCGCCTGAAGAAACTGAATGTCCGGCTGACCGCGGTCGCTTCTGTGAACGACCTTGCCAGCGCTCTGCACAATGCCGGTCTTATCGACGACAACACTCTGGAAGCGGTCATGCGTCAGATGGCTTCGAGTGGCGAGTACGAGACTGACTAGAGGGCTAACCCTCGTAAATCATCAGGCTCTTCTCTTCTAGCAGCGCATGCAGGACGCCAACTGCACGGTAAACCTCACTTTCTTTCTTTGCGCCAGTGCAGACAAGTTTGCCGCTCGCGAAAAGCAGAATGACGGTCTTGGGATCCGGCATTCTGTGGATGAGACCGGGAAACTGCTCAGGCTCGTACATGCTTCTCGGGAGCACCCTGGCGGCGAGTTCTAGATGTATCTTGCCTCCAAGGCTTGCCGAGGCCACGATGTTCTGGATCTCGATCTGGGGCTCGTGTTCGAGGGGTATGCCACCCTTTTTCAGCTTCAGGACGACGTTCTTGACCGCCTGTATTGCCATCTTCTCGGACTTTGCGCCGGTGCAGACCATCTTGCCCGAGCTAAAGATGAGGGTCGCGGTTTTGGGCGACCTGAGCCTGAAAACCAGACCCGGGAACTGGTCCGGGTGGTATTCCACGTCAGGGAAAATCTGGGTAATGAGGTTAAGGTTAACAGTCTGGTTTACCGTGGCAGAAGCTACGACGTTTTCTATGCTCACGATAGGCTTGGTCTGAGGCATTTATATTCCGCTTTATAAAGGCGCTTATATATATACCTGCTTGAATCCGCCTGGAAAGGCGCCATCCCGCAGAACCTTAGAGTAAAAAGCCGGGGAGATGGGTACATCGCTGCTCAGAGTGTAAGAGGGTCAAGACCGGTGGTCACTTTGGTCTGCCGCTCCTTTGTTGGGCTTGTGCGACGAGCTGAAAAAAGGAAAGAAAGGAGTTAACGGGATATTTCGTAAATACCCACGATCGGAATCCTTTGCTCTTATCTACGAATACCGAGCTCCCTAGCCTAAGATACCCGTCCATGAAGTCTTTGCATGACATTACCGCCTGGGCCTTGCTCCCTATAAGTAGGTCCACCCTTCTCGGCGTAAACTAACTTACCATTAGGCAGATCGAGAAGTTCTGCTTTGTTGCTCAAAATTTCACCACCTTTGTTAGCCTGTTAATGGCATTTACGAGGCACAAACCTTCCCTGATGCCGGTATGTGCTACTATTTTGGCGACATCCTGAGTGATGTTGACAAATGCTCGCCGGCCAAGAGTATCAAAAGTCAGGTTCTCCGTCCTGGATTTCATGCTGACGGAGGCTGCGGGCCCACGGGCGATGATCGATCGGGGCCGCCGGCATCCGGTGGAGGTGGTTTGCTTTTCTTGCCCATCCTGTTAAAGAACAGGATTGCCAAAATGATCGCTATTATGATATAATTTACGGGCGGGCTTATGATTTTGGTAACCACGCCTATGCCGGCTATGACATAGACCACCCTCCCGATGTAATCCTCCTTGGTGATTGGAAAGTCTGTACCTGGGATGGGAGAAGGATTGGCATCCCCTTTTGTGCGGATGATTCTGTCTCCATCTCTTCCTTCAAGTATTTCGATTATGCGGTGGACAATGACTCTGTCGCCGCCATCAGGCCTGTTAAAGACGATAATGTCTCCTACTCTGAGGTCATTAAACGATCCCCCGTCGCGTACGATGAGCACGTCGTTTACCTTGAGCACAGGCTCCATGCTACCGCTCGATACCACGAAAAAGGGATTGGCTCCAAAATAGGCCCAAAGACTCGCCCAGACTATCGCGACACCTGCAACAACGATCACGACGTCTTTGACGGCAACCGGCAGCCTAGACTTCTTGTCTAGCAACGCGAAAAAATAACGACCCGACTCGTAAGATAAATGTTTACTCCCTGCTATCGTGTGCGAGGTCGCTTGATTATCGCCGCGAGTAGGCGAGGCATCCTGACCATCATCGAAAATGTTTCCGCGATCTCGGCTCTGTTCGGCTCTCTTCCATTCCTGCTCCGGACTGTCGACATGAAATTTCCGATACCCATACCAGACACCAAACCATACGCCAAATCATCGACGTTCTTCTGGCATTAACTTACGCGCTAGTTCAACTGGAACTATGGGAACATTTGCTGCGGCCCAAATAAGAGATCTGAGCTCCCTGTCTACGGCAGTTGGACCCATTGAGACATAATAGTACGTAAGCGTATTTGGGTGATCCTTAGCTTTTTAATTGGCTTGTTTGTAGGACTGGTGAATAATGGCAGATAACACATGTTCTGTAGTTCTGACAGAGCTTGGAATAGCCGCGTTTAATCAGGCAGGGAGCCTGGTGGCGTCTAAGAAGTTTGAGGATGCCATTCGGTCCTACAGGCTGCTAAAGACCGGCGCGACGCCAGACGAAATCAGGAACTTCATAGAGAATCTCCGCGCGTTCGATCCTGTAACTGCGAACGACGCGAGCGTGGCGGCTGTGCTCAGGCAGGCAGGTCTTAATAGCCAGCTGATGCCGGAAGACCAGCAGCAGTGGATACAGAACAGCAAGCCTTCGTTCATCGTCAAGTCCGGATTTGCGGACAATGAAGCCGAGGCCCTGCAGGCTCTGCGAGAATTTGCAGTCAGCTTGTCTTCGTCAAGAGTAAAGGAGGCCTCTGAAAGGCTCGATCTTCACATCATACAGTCGATAAACGCGCTTGACGAGCTTGACAAGATAATCAACACTGTCGGCGCACGGCTTCGTGAATGGTACGGTCTCCACTTCCCGGAGCTCGACAACCTGCTGCAGAGCATCGTTGCGTACGCCGAGATTGCGAGCAGGGCCGGCTCCCGCGAAAAGATCAGTCCGGAGATATTGTATGCCTCCGGCATGCAGGACAAGAAGGTCGAAGTGATGCTGGACGCAGCAAAGCGCAGCAAGGGAGGAGAGATGACGCCAGAAAATCTGGCTATCGTCAAGAGGCTTGCCGATCAGGTAATCGCCCAGTCCGACCTGCGCCGAGTATTGGCCGATCACCTTGAGGTCGCGATGGAAGCAGTGGCCCCGAACGTCAAGGGATTGCTGACTGCGACAGTGGGTGCAAGGATAATTGCCAGGGCCGGCAGCCTCGCGAGGCTCGCGAGCCTTCCAGCAAGCACCATACAGGTGCTTGGGGCTGAAAAGGCGCTGTTCCGCGCGCTCAAGACAGGCGCTAGGCCGCCCAAGCACGGGCTGCTCTTCCAGCATCCGCTGATACACTCCGCGCCGAAATGGCAGCGGGGCAAGATAGCCAGGGCGATCGCGTCAAAGACCGCAATTGCCGCAAGAATCGATTACTATCGCCACGGGGCCAAGGACGCCAGCATATCGGACAAGCTTAACAGCAGGATCAACGAGATCCGGGAGAAATACAGGGAGCCGGTGCCGGAAAAGGAGAGGGAAAGGAAATACAAGGAGCACGTCCAGCGCCAGGAAGTGCCGGCAAGGGAAAGGCGCGACGGGAGAAAGAAGGGAAGAAGGAAGAAGCCTTTTGGAAAGCGACGCTATTAGGTGGATCTTGATAAATGGCGAAAAAAGCGCCGCCACTCTTAACTTTGTGCGGGGAAACAACGTCTACGGCGAAAAGCTAGTCAAGTACGGCGGCGAGGAATATCGCATCTGGGATCCGTTCAGAAGCAAGCTTGCAGCCGCGCTGAAGAAGGGCATGAAAAGCATGCCCATCAAACCCGGCAGCAAGGTGCTCTACCTTGGCGCCTCGACAGGCACGACCGTAAGCCACGTATCTGACATTGTCGGGCCGAGCGGGATTGTTTTTGCAGTCGAGCCGGCCACGCGAGTTGCGAGGGAGCTCATAGAAAACGTTGCGTCGAAGCGCAAGAACGTGCTTCCGATAATTGAAGACGCAAGGAGACCGCAATCATATTTCTCGGTATTTGGCAAGGTCGATGTTGTCTACTGCGATATCGCGCAGCCCGACCAGACAGAAATCGCAATAGCAAACTGCGCTGCATACCTGAAACAGGGAGGAGTCATGCTGCTGGTTGTAAAGACAAGGAGCATCGACGTAACGATGGATCCAAAGAGCGTTGTGATCCGGGAGGCGGCCAAGCTCGAGAAAAACGGCTTTTCAATAAATCAGATCATCAACCTGGAGCCGTTTGACAAGGGCCACGGAATGATCTACTGCACCTACGCGCCCTAGAGCCTGCGCTGCGCCGCCCGGTCGAGCATCATTCTGACCGGCCTCCACGACTTTCTGGCAAACGCGGGAGCCTTGCCGTTCTTTGATACCCATCTTCTGATAAAGCGCATCGTCCGTTGGTCTGAAGGGTAGCCGCTCCCTATGCTTCGTCCGGACCTTCCGCGTATACGGCTAATCTCATGGTCCCTTGTCACCTTCGCAATTATCGACGCCGCCGACACGACGACGTTCGTAGAGTCGGCATGGTGCATCGAATGTAACAGTCTGGGCCTGGAGGCGAGGTGCATTTCGACGGATGCTCTGTATCTTGAAGGGTTAACATCGCACGAATCCATGTAAACCTCGTCCGCAGCGATGTTGTCTATTACAGCTGCCATGACTCTGGCTTCAAGCTTGTTCAGGCCCCTGAACATGACGCTGCCGTCCACCTCTGCGGGGCCGACCTTTCGCACGCTCACAGACTCGGCGACCTCGAGAATCTGTCCGAAGAGCCTCTCCCTTGCTTTGGCGGTAAGTGCTTTCGAATCCCTGACGCCCAGTTCACTTAGCAGCGCGATCTTTGTTTCCCGGACGCTAATGCCCGCGACAACAAGGGGCCCGATCATTGAACCTCGGCCTGATTCGTCAACTCCTCCGACAAGAATCCCCCTCTTCGAGTGCAAACCGACGATGTCCCTTATGCAGGTTTGCAGAGTAGGTATTATCGCTTGCGGCAGTAGCTGCTCTTTCTTCTATAAATATGGCAGCAGCAGACTCTTGTTGTTGGTGCCCGACGGCTTTGTCAGCACCGTTGAAGGAAAAACCACGCTTCTGGTTCCAGAGTCATCACTTGCAGCCAAAGTTCCTCCGAAGACGCCTGCCTTCTTCAACCCGGCGGCGAGGCTGAACCGAGATCTATCGATTCTAGCGTACCGCGCCTACGCTCCGTCGCTTTCAAGCAAGACATTTGCAGATTCATTTGCCGGAGTAGGCGCCAGGGCGCTAAGGGTGGCTAACGAAACACCGGAGATAGAGGAGGTTTACTGCAACGACATTAACGCGATGGCTATCGCAGCAGCCAAGGAAGCCGCGCAGCTCAACAACGTCAAGAGCAGATGCTTCTTTTCTGTTAACGAAGTATGCAAGTTTCTCTCGCAGGGAACCCAAGAGGGAGAGAGGTTTGGCATAGTCGATCTGGATCCTTTTGGCACTCCTGCAAAACACATCGACTGCGTCCTGCGGGGAGTTCTTGATGGCGGGCTCGTTTCCATAACAGCGACCGACACGGCCGTGCTGTGCGGAGTGTATCCCGAAGTATGCCATCGGCGATATTACGGTAGGCCACTGAACAACAGCTACGGCAATGAAGTCGCTATCCGCCTTTTGATCTCGCTCCTTGCTCTGACTGCCTCCAGACTAGAGCTGGCGATCAGCCCGGTATTTGTCCACGCGACGATGCACTACCTCAGGGTATACGCTTCTGTGGCAGTGAGCAGCAGCCGGGCAAATGATGTCTATGAAAATATCGGCTACGTCTTGCACTGCTTTCTGTGCGGCAACAGGTTCAAGGCGGGGGAATACGACGGCAAGACCAAGTGCGAGCTCTGCAGGAGCTCGATGCGGGCTGGCGGTCAGCTATGGACAGGCCCTATGCACGATGTGGATTTTTTAAAAAAGATGCTCGAGCAAGGACCGGAA
>JBOGQL010000011.1:0-3476 GCA_050748985.1 Nitrososphaera sp.
AACTTATGCGGGTTACGCCGCTAAGTTGATGCTAGAAGACGGTAGCATTTTTGACGGCATTGGCTTCGGTTATCCGTCGATGATAGCCGGCGAAGTCGTCTTCAATACTGGCATGGTTGGATACACCGAGACGTTGACCGACCCGTCATACCGAGGCCAGATATTGTGCCTCACATACCCTCTTGTCGGCAACTATGGCGTCCCGAGTTTTGATGTGAAGGACGAGTACGGCCTGCCGAAGTTCTTTGAATCGGAGAAGATCCAGGCGAAGGCTCTCCTTATCCACGACCTGTCAGATATCGCCAGCCATTGGAGCTGCGTAAAGACTCTTGACCAGTGGCTCTACGAAGAAAAGATCCCCGGAATCTATGGTATCGATACCAGGGAGCTTACGAAAAAACTTCGCGTACGTGGAGTAATGCTAGGTGCTGTTGCCGTCTCTGAAAACGCGGTTGATGAATCAAAGCTGAAGAACATGCTAGGGAGTGCAAAGTACGAGGGTCTTAATTTCATGCCCGAGGTTTCAACGAGCAAGGCTCAAGAGTACGGCAACAAGGATAATGATTGCATCGTGGTGCTGGATACGGGGGTCAAGTACAGCATCATCCGCAACATCATGCGTACTGGATACCGGGTGGTCCGGCTCCCCTGGGACGCAACCTATGACGAAATAGTGTCGTACAATCCAAAGGGCGTGGTCATAAGCAACGGTCCAGGTGATCCCAAGGTTTGCACCAGCACGATCAGGACTGCTACCAAGATGATCAAGACGGACATGCCGACGCTGGGGATATGCCTCGGCAACCAGATTCTCGCGCTCGCGGGAGGCGCAAATACCTACAAGCTAAAGTTCGGTCACAGGGGACAGAACAAGCCCTGCGTAGACAAACGCAACAACCAAGTTTACGTCACCAGCCAGAACCACGGGTACGGGATTGACCCAAAGAGCCTTGCGAAAACAGGCTTCAAGGTCTGGTTTTTCAATGCAGACGATGATACGGTAGAGGGAATAGAGCACAAAAGCAAACCCATAATCGCGGTGCAGTTCCACCCGGAGGCATCGCCAGGACCGTACGATTGCATGTTTGTGTTTGACAGGTTCAAGAAGATAATTTCCGATGGGATGGAAGAAAGCGGCAAAGGACAAAAGGCGCGCGGGGCTGGAAGTATTACAAGAGTGGCAAGAAAGAAAGGAGGGAAAAAGGTCGCCAAGAGATGAGACAATAACGAAGGTTCTCGTTCTCGGGAGCGGGGCTTTAAAGATCGGAGAAGCAGGCGAAAGCCGGGATTAAAAACTGGCCGCAAATTCGACTACTCCGGTTCACAGTGTCTCAAGGCCCTGGCGGAAGAAGGAATCAAGAGTGTCCTGATCAACCCGAACATCGCAACGATCCAGACCGATACACGATTTGCAGACAAGGTTTACCCGGTTCCGATCACCGCCGCTTACGTCGAGCAGGTGATAGAAGCGGAGCGGCCTGATTCAATAATGGTTGGATTCGGGGGTCAGACCGCGCTTAATTGCGGCGTTTCGCTGAAGGAGCAGGGGATACTAGAAAAACACGGCGTCAGGGTTCTCGGGACGCCTGTTGAGGGCATCCAGCTGACAGAAGACAGGCAGCTGTTCAAAGATGCGATGATAAAAAGCGAAATCCCAGTGCTGTCAAGCCACGCCGTCAACTCGCTGCAGGAGGCGTACAGGGCGGCAAAGGATATCGGATATCCCGTCATAGTGAGAGTTGCATATACTCTCGGCGGAAGGGGTGGAGGGGTAGCGCACAACGAGTACGAGCTCCAGGAGATAGCCCAGCGCGGCCTGAACCTGAGTATGGTCCATCAGATACTGATAGAGCGGTATGTCGGTCACTGGAAGCAGATAGAGTACGAGGTAATGCGCGATTACAAGGGCAACAGCGTCATTGTCTGCAACATGGAAAACATGCTGTCGATGCGGGTTCACACTGGCGATAATATTGTCGTCGCGCCTTCGCAGACTCTAAACAATTTCGAGTACCACATGCTCCGGTCGGCTGCAATCAGGGCGACGAGCTACTGCGGCATTGTCGGGGAATGCAACATCCAGTTCGCGCTCGATCCCGCATCGGAACAGTACACCGCGATTGAAATAAACGCAAGGCTTTCGAGATCGTCCGCCCTGGCGAGCAAGGCGACAGGATATCCCCTGGCATACATGGCGGCCAAGATCGGCATCGGGTATTCGCTCCCTGAATTGCTGAACAGGATTACAAAGGTTACGACCGCATGCTTTGAGCCATCGCTCGACTACGTTGTTCTGAAGATGCCCAGGTGGGACTTTAGCAAGTTCGAGCTGGTGAAACGCAGGCTCGGAAGCGCGATGAAATCCGTAGGCGAGGTAATGGCCATAGGGAGGACATTCGAAGAGGTGATGCAGAAGTCGATAAGGATGTGCGATATCGGCAAGGACGGCCTTGTTGCCAACTCTGGCTCGCCTCCTGCCCCATCTCACGAAGACATGGAGGGGATAGAGCAGGCACTTATTCATCCGAATGATGAAATCATCTTCGCCGTAGTCGAAGCCATCAGGTCCGGGATGCCGATCGATCGGATCCATAATTTGTCTGCAATCGACCAGTGGTTCCTGTTCAAAATAAAGAACATAGTCGACATGGAGGATAAGCTTCGCAAGTCCAGCTTCGACGAAGACATAATACGAAAGGCGAAAAAGATGGGTTTCTCGGACAGGCAGATCGCGCGCTGCCAAAACCTCGACGAAATGCAGGTGAGGACCTTCAGGGAAAAATTCTCGATACGGCCGGTCGTCAAGCAGATTGACACGCTAGCCGCAGAATGGCCTGCCAAGACGAATTACCTTTACCTGACCTACGGAGGTAGGGAGGACGACATCGCCTTAGAGGCGAATGGCAAGAGCAGGATGTTGGTCCTGGGCGCCGGACCCTACAGGATAGGGAGCAGCGTCGAGTTCGACTGGGGCACCGTCAACATGGTGTGGGGCCTGAAGGAAAATGGCGTAAAGGAAATTTCAGTGATCAACTGCAATCCCGAGACTGTATCAACCGATTACGACATTTGCGACAGGTTGTACTTTGAAGAGCTCACGCTCGAGCGGGTTCTGGACATCTGCGACCATGAGCACCCAACGGGCGTTGTGACGTGCGTTGGCGGTCAGACGGCAAACAACCTGACACTAAAGCTTGCAAATAAAGGGCTTAACATAATTGGCACTAGCAGCAAAGACGTTGACAGGGCCGAAGACCGGGCAAAGTTTGGCCAGCTGCTCGACTCGCTCGGAATAAAACAGCCAGCCTGGAGAAGATTCACTTCTCTGGTCGAAGCCAAGGAATTTTCTGACACAGTTGGGTATCCCGTGCTGGTCAGGCCATCGTACGTACTCTCGGGGGCGGCAATGAAGGTCGTCTGGGGAGAGCAGCAGCTTGACCGCTTTCTCACAGACGCGACAAACGTAAGCCCGGATC
>JBOGQL010000012.1:0-1854 GCA_050748985.1 Nitrososphaera sp.
TCCACAGCCGGGTAAGTCGACGCGAACCGGAAGGGGCTCTGTACTATCAGACCGGGGTGGAATTTCTCGATCTCACCCCGGCAGCGGAGCAAGCTCTGGGGGCGCTGATTCGCTCCTATGGGGCTCCCGGGGGCGGAGAGTGGGAAGGCGCCTGACAGTCAGCCAGCCACCTCCCCGGAAGGATCACCGGATCTCTTCAGGCTCGCTCGCGGGTGGTTCCGTTCGCTTTATCACCTCACGCCAGGCGTCGTGGGTCCGCTGCAATGACGACTCTCTCGCGTAGTACCTCCAGATCTCATCCTTTTCCTGAAGGCCCAGATGAAGGAACTCCATCCCGGCGTTCCCTGAGGTTGCCCACTTCACTTTGCCGAGGGTCTGGACGGGACGGTGGCTGAGGGGGAGGTGGAAGCGGAGGAGCACGTCGGCCCCGACGGGGGGAATGGGCCCCTGCGTCGTGAGCAGCGTTCCGTGAGTCCCGATGTTCGTGATCCGCCCCTGCTGGGTGCGGGCACCCCTGACCTCGTACTCCACCGCCAGGTCGCAGGCAGCACGCGGTGAGCGACGCTTATCGGTTCGCTCAGTCATGGCGGACTCCTCGGCGGCGGTCATACGCGCGCTCGTACTCGGCGATCAGCCCGGCATCCGCAAAGCTGAAGTAGCGATCGTCCCCGATGATAACATGATCCAGGACCTTGACCCGCATGATCCTCCCGGCGAAGACCAGCTCTTCGGTGATCGCCTTGTCGGTGGCACTCGGTTTGGGATTGCCCGACGGGTGGTTGTGGGCAACGATGAGGGCCGCGGCATGGTGGCGATTCGCCAGCTGCATGATCTCGCGAGGATAGACCGGACTTTCCGTGAGCGAGCCTTCACTCGCCGTGCGAACGTCGACGATCTCATTCTGGCCGTTGAGGAGCAGCACGCGAAAGACCTCCCGCTTGAGATCTCGCATCTGGGGCAAGAGAAAGGCATGGACATCCTCTGCGGACTCCACCTTTCCCTTGATCTGCTTGGCCTCGCTGAGGGAGCGGCGGCCGAGTTCGAGGGCCGCCTGCAGTTCAGCGATCTTGGCACTCCCCAAACCCTTGATCGCGCGCAGGTCGTGTGCATCGGCGGCGGAGAGGCCCCGCAAGCCCCCAAAGGTGTGCAAGAGTTCCCGCCCGAGATCGACGGCGCTTTGCCCTCTGACGCCGGTGCGACACAGGATGCCGAGGAGTTCGGCCGTCGTCAGCTGCTGCGCGCCATGCTTCAAAAGGCGTTCACGCGGGCGCTCCCCTTCCGGCCACTCCTTGATCGCCCGCGGATACCGCTTGCCTCCCATTGGATTCTCCGGTCGATGTCGTCGTCGTTCAGAGCGGATCATAAGGGGAATACTATACCATTGTCACGCGGAAAGGCCACAGGACAAGGACGGAAGCGGGCTATGGCTGATCGGCCCGCCGCTGCGTCGTTCGAGACGGCGCCGCTTTTCCTTCAACGGCCCGAAGGAGCTCCTCGGCACAATAGATGCGGTTTCGCTGTCGCCCCGTAATCTCCCGCAACACGCCGGCCTTGACCAACCAGTCAATAGTTGACTGGACTGCAGAGAACGAGACTTTCAAGCGCTTCGAGAGACGCGTCGCGGTGACATACGGGTTCCATAATGGCGATAGCCGAGGGGCTTGCCTTGCGCTGCTGGAGGAGTTCCCGATAGCGCCCTTGCAAGGCGATGATGCGCCCCGAATCGTCTGCCGCGGCGGAGGCCTGTGTTGCAATTCCTTGGCTTCCGGCCAAAGGACATCGGGGCCCAGGTGCGGCCTGTCAGAAGATCGAGGTGATGAGGAGCAAGATTGTGAGGGCCGACATCAGGAAGGC
>JBOGQL010000013.1:0-2329 GCA_050748985.1 Nitrososphaera sp.
CCCTCGATCTGATCGCGCTCGAGCGATCGCGGGCGCAGCGCCTCGTCCGAGAATTTGCGCGCCTCGGACTGCCAGTGGCGTTGCTCTTCGTTCAGCGAGAAATCCATTCTCTACCTCTCAGGAAACCATGGGTCATGGGTCGATCCCCTCCTGCCCGAGGGCGAGCCGGGGTTTCGAGAAGCACGTCTTCGAGCCGGCGAGCGCCCGACGCGATGCAGCGCGGCGGGATGGGCGGGGTGTCGCGAAGCGACTGTGTGGTGGGAGCGCATCCCAATATCCCTACGCTGCCAGCGGTCGCGCGTAGCCGGCGACCGCCTCGGCGACGGCGAGCTTTGCCGCGCCGTCGCTGTCCTCGGCATGCCGGAACACCATCGAATCGTGCACGTACTTCTGCAGCGGCATGTCGCGCATCACGCCCATGGCGCCGAAGCACTCCGCCGCCAGCAGGGCGACTTCGTTGACCGCCTCCGCCGTGTAGACCCGCGCGATGACCTCGAGCGGGAGCCCGGACACGCCGCGGTCCGCGACGGCCTCGGGGTGATCCAGCGTCCAGGCCGCCTTCCAGATCGCGTTGCGCGCGAGCTCCAGCCGGATCGCGCAATCGGCGAGCTTGGTTCCGATCGCCGGGTGCTCGATGATGTTGCGCCCGCCCTGCCGGCGCAGCTTCGCGTAGTCCACCGCGGCTTCAAACGCGGCGCGACCAAGCCCGAGATTGATCGCCGCGACCTGCGGCACGCCGCGCACGAGCTCCGCGCCGAGCGTGGCCGCCCGCTTCCCTCCTTCGCCAAGCACGTGGTCCGCGGGCACGTGGCAATCCTTGAACGCCATGCCGGCGCCCGCCCCGTGGTGCCAGCGGATGGCCTCGCCGACGGCCCTCAAGGGCTCGCGCACCGCGAGGCCCGGCGCGTCGCGCGGTACGAGCAGCGTGGCGAGGCCCTCCACGCCGGACTTCTTCGGATCGATTCGCACCTGGACCGCGAACAGTTTCGCGATGGTGGCGTTCGCGACGAACGCCAGGGCGCCGTTGATCACCCAGTCATTGCCCTGCTTCAACGCGGTGGGAACGGTGCCGCCTTCGGCCAACGGGCGGTGGTAGCTCCAGCCGAGACCGGAACCAGGATCGCGCCCCGCGTACGCAAGGTGGTAGCGGTCATCCTTGACGAAGTCCGGCAGGAAACGCTTGCGCTGCCCGGTTGTCATCATGCGGTCGAACAAGGCGTGGCCGAGCGCCGAGGTTTGCGCGAGCACGGCAGCAAGGTCCACGTCGCCCGCGCCCAGCTCTTCCAGGACGATGCAGGCGGTGAGGCCGTCGGCGCCGGCGCCGCCCGCGTCCTCGGACAGCGCGAGAGTGCGCAATCCCATCTGCGCGGCCTTGTCGAGAAGGTTCACGAGCAGCGGCTTCTCGAACGGCTCCAGCCGCTTCGGATTGACGGCGGCGGGCTTGACCTCGGATTCGACGAAGTCGCGCACCGTCTCGCGGAATTCCTGCTGCTCGGGCGTCAGGTGAAGGTCGTACATATCAGTGTTCCGAGTTTTGAGTTTCGAGTTTCGAGTTCAGGATTGGGTCAGGAATCGCAAGTTTATCAGCCGCGCGATCAGGGGTGTCAGCATGTGGACCCGGTCGCGAGTGCATGCAGCTCGCTCAGCAGCGTGTCCGCGATTTCAATGCCCTCGGCTCGGGCGTGGGTGGACGCCTGCTGACGGCGGGTGCCGGGGAGTCGAACGCCCTCCTCGGCAAGCATCCTCGAGATCAGGACCTCGAGGCGCGCAAAATACGATTCTGCGCCCGCCAGCGCGTCCGGATCCATGACCATAAAGGCGTGGCCGATCCGGGGTTTGTTGCCGGGCTCGAAGTAGGAGTCGTTCTCGAAGCTGAACGCCGCGCCGGTCAGCGCGACGGAGAGCACCTCCACCATCAGCGCGAGCGCCGTTCCCTTGACGCCGCCGATCGCGGAGAGGCTCCCGGTCAGCGCGGCTTTGGCGTCTGTGGTGGGATTGCCGTCCTTGTCCACCGCCCAGCCGAGAGGAATGGGCTTCCCCTCCTTCGCGTAGAGCATGATCTTGCCGCGCACGACTTCGGTGAGCGAAAGATCCACCACGATCGGATCGGCGGTTTTGCGCGGGAAGACCGCCGCGATGGGATTGGTGCCGAAGAACGCCTTTTTCCCGCCCCAGGCGTTGATCGCGGACGGCGAATTCGTGAAAGCGAGGCCGACGAGCCCGGCCCGGGCGACAGGCGCGAGGTGATAGGCCGCCGCGCCGAAGTGATGGCTGTTGGCGACGCCGGCGAATGCGACGCCGTAACGCTTGGCGCGCTTGATCGCTTCCT
>JBOGQL010000014.1:0-1567 GCA_050748985.1 Nitrososphaera sp.
AGTATACGCTCAGGTGGATGAACGGCAGGAGCACAAGCCCGCAGATGCCGAGCACCGCCGAGTAGCGCGCGCGCAGGTCGGGCTCGGTCACCGCGCCGCGCAGCGTGAGGTAGCCCAGGAAGAGAAGGAAGAGGAGCAGCGTGAAGGTCAGCCGGGCGTCCCAGGTCCACCAGGTGCCCCAGATGGGCTTCGCCCAGATCGGGCCCGTGGTGAGCAGGACGACCGCGAACACGGTCCCGACCTCGGCGGAGGCCTCGGCGAAGCGGTCGAAGCGCCGGTCGCGCAGCAGCAGGTACAGGATACCCGCAACGCCCACGAGGCCCATCGCCAGCATCGCGGTCCACGCGGCGGGAACGTGGACGTAATAGATCTTCTGCGCCGGTCCCTGAAAGCGCTCCACCGGCGTGAGGGCGAGCGCGCGGACGTAGAGGCCGGCCAGCAGCGCCAGCCCCGCGAGAGTGGTCCAGCGGCCCGCGCGCAGCAGGGTCATTCGCGCACCGTGAGCGGGAACAGCAGGGTCGCCAGCAGGACGAAGACGACGTCGTACGCGGCGAGCAACTTAAGCGCCCCCGAGACCTCGCTCAAGGGACGCGCCGCCAGCAGCCGCGCGGTGACCTGCACGGCGCCGATGAGCGGGGGGATGAGGAAGGGCAGCAGCAGCATGGGGAGCATCAGCTCCGCGAAGCGGGTGCGGATCACCATCGCGCTGAACAGCGTGCCCACCGCGACGAACCCGACGGTGGCGAGGGCGATCACGCCCAGGAGCGGGAGCAGGGCGTGCGCCACCGGGACGTTGAACAGCAGCACGAAGACGGGCAGTCCCACGGCCTCGACCACCGCCACGAAGGTGAGGTTCGCGATCAGCTTGCCCCAGTACAGGCTCGACGCGCTCACCGGAGCGAGCAGCAGCCCGTCGAGGGCCTGATTCTCCAGCTCGAGCTGGAACGCGCGGTTCAGGGCCAGCATCGCGGCGAAGGTGAAGGTGACCCAGAGGATGCCGGGGGCGAGGTCGATGGCGGCGACGGCGGTGGGATCGCGGCCGAAGTTGAGGACCAGCAAGACGAGCACCGTGAACACGAGCGCGGAGAGGATCGCCGTGCGACTGCGGAACTCGAGCCTCAGGTCCTTGCGCGCGATGGCCCAGGCGTCGCGCAGCCCCTCACCCACCCGTCACCGCCCCTCGGTACGCCGCGGCGATCTCGGCCGTCGTCTGGGTGCGGGGACCGGACCACACGAACCGCCCCCGCACCTGGAACGCCAGGTCGCTGGCGAGCTCCGCGCCCTCCTCCACATTGTGCGTCGCGAGCACCACCGCCCGGCCGCCCGCTCCGAGCTCGGCGAGCAGGCGGCGGAACTGCGTCGCCGCGGCCAGATCCAGGCCGGTGAACGGCTCGTCGAGGAGCAGCACGCGCGGCTCGTGCACAATCGCCCGGGCGATCGCGGCCCGCTGCGTCAGCCCGCGCGACAGCACGCGCACCGGCTGGTCCGCGCGGTCGTCCAGACCGACCTGCCCCAGCACTTCGGCGACCCGCGCTCCGCGCCGCGGGGCGGGCACATCGTACAGCGC
>JBOGQL010000015.1:0-2215 GCA_050748985.1 Nitrososphaera sp.
GCGAGACAGACAGCGAGGTCATCGCTCACCTCTTGGAGTTGAACCTCGGCAAAGGGATCAGGGAGGCTCTGATTGAGACCTGCAAGAGGCTCAGCGGTAACTATGCCTTCGTGGCTGTTTTTGCCGATGGCACGATCGCTGGAGCCAGGTACGAAGAACCTCTGATAATTGGGGTAGCCAATGATGGCTATTTCATTTCCAGCGACGTCCTGGGATTTTTGCAGTACACGGACAAGGCGATATTCCTTGATAACGGCGACATCTGCATTATCGACAAATCCAAGCTCGAAATTTTCGACTTTGAAAGCTCGCCTGTCGCCCACCCGATAACCCAGGTTGCCTGGGAGCTGGGGGACATCGACAAGGGCAAGTACGCGCATTATACACTCAAGGAGATTAACGACCAGAGGCTCACGGTGGTCCATGCTGGCAGGCAGGACGAAGCGGCCATGCAGAAATTCTGCGATATCCTTGCTGCTGCCAAGAACGTTTACATCACAGGCAGCGGGACAAGCCATCACTCGGCGCTTATTTTCAAGCACCTGCTGGCAAAGTTCGGCAAGATAAGGGCGGAAACTGTGATGTCAAGCGAAGCCAAGGACACTTTCGGAACCGTTGACGGCGAGTCCGCAGTTGTGGCGATTTCTCAGAGCGGCGAAACTGCAGATGTCCTGGATTCCGTCAAGGTAGCGAAAAACCAGGGAGCAAGGATACTTGCGATTGTGAACGTGACGACGTCATCTCTTGCAAGGAACAGCGATGCATTCCTGTCAACGAACTGCGGCCCGGAGATAGGCGTCGCCGCGACCAAGAGCTTTACGGGCCAGCTGGCCCTCATCTACACGATCATAGACAGGCTCTGCAACGGCTGCCTGAAAACCGCTGAAGCAGAGTTCGCGATAGCCATAGAGAACGTGATAGCCAACCTGGCCAGCATCACGATGGTGGCCGAGCATATGAAGGAATCGAGCGATATCTATCTGCTCGGCAGGTCTCTTCACTATCCTATCGCGCTCGAAGGCGCACTCAAGCTGAAGGAGCTCGCCTACGTCCACGCGGAGGGAATTGCAGCCGGCGAGCTAAAGCACGGCCCGCTTGCCCTGATGGAAAAGAATACGTTTGTCATAATGATCAATCCGCATGACGCGACTTTCAGCGACACTATCTCCAACGCCCACGAGATTAAGGCCAGGGGCGCGACAGTTATTGGCATATCGGACCGCAGGGACGACGTCTATGATTACTGGATCGAGATTCCACAGCTGGCCCAGGAAGCATTCTACCCGATAGTCGAGGTGATTCCCCTCCAGATACTTGCGTACCAGATGGCGCTTGCAAAGAATGTCGACCCCGACTATCCCCGGAACCTAGCAAAATCCGTAACCGTTAGATAGATTAAAAAAAGAAAAGAGAAAGGGATTGGGCGGTTACTGAGAGGGCTCGCCCGCGGAGGTCCTCAAGTTGCTGCTCGTAGAGCCTATCGGGACGTCCGGGAAGCTCTCGGTCATCCTCTGCTCTGCGACTGCCCCTGCCTCTGCCAGTATCCTGTCCACTTCTTCACCGCTTGCATCGAGCGCAAATGATGTGTTGCCCATGCTTCCTGCACTCATCATTATGTCGCTGAAGACGCTGTTTATTTCGCCGAGTTCCCTGTCTACCTCAGGCATCACGCCAGCAAGCCCAGACCTGACTCTCGTCAGTGCACCCATCGCCGGCCCGATAGCAACCATGACATCTCCTAGGTCAATGGTCGATTCCAGCCTCAGCTGTATCTGTTCAAGTGCCATCTTGAGTTGCGATATCATCTTGGTCGTCTTTCTGATCTGAGCAATTTCGTTCGACAGCATCTTGCCCTGCTGCGCGTCGTGTCTCTGCAGAGCGGCAACTACCTGGTTGAATAGCGCCTTCTCTTTGCCTCTTAATTTTTCGAGAATCGTTTCCAGTTTTTGGTTCTGTGCTTGAATCTTGTTCTTGGCAAACTCGATCCTCGGTTTTAGCGGTTGCTGAGGGCCTATGCTTTGCTTTATCCTCTCAGACATGTTCTGACTATTGTCCGAAACCCAGTTGCTGCTAAAGCTCGTCATGGCAACTAGCCAGTGAAAACGCCGTTAAACAGAGATGTCATAATTGAATAACCTAGTGGTAATATTTTATAGACATCTCTTCTTCGCTTGAAGAACTCAACTGAAAAGTATTATATGCCTTGGATGCAAAC
>JBOGQL010000016.1:0-4683 GCA_050748985.1 Nitrososphaera sp.
TAACAATATCAAGCCAGATATGCCGGAAGACTTGGACAAGCTAGTCAAGAAGGCCCTTGGACTCCAAAAGCACTTGAAAGTTCATAACAGCGACCACAGAAACGTGCGATCACTGGAGCTCGTTGAAGCAAAGATCCACAGGCTCTCAAAATACTACAAGAGAATGAGCATGCTCCCACAGAACTGGAAGTACGCAGCCGTGATTGCTCAGCTCGAGTAAGATGAGCAACTTTGGCAAGTTTCAAGAAGCCCTGAAACCATTTTGCGAAAGGCTAAGAACCAAAATTGAGGATGGCAACGAAATCGCCGTCATAACCCACATTGACGCGGACGGGTTAAGTTCGGGAAGCATAATCGCCACAGCACTGGATCGCCTTGGCGCCCGGTACACTGTCAGGGCCATTTCGGACATGAGCGTCGGCATCATAGAAAGGATCAGGGCCGAGAATCATGATTTTCACATCATCACCGATCTGGGCGGCGGGTGGGCCTCGCACCTGCGAAAGGCATTGGATTCCAGATGGGTGGTTATCGATCACCATCAGATTCCAGAGGAGGAGATACTGACAGACGATGCTTCGCAGATTCTGAACGCCTGGAAATATGGCATTGACGGCGGCAAGGAAATCTCGGCAGGCGGAATGGCCTACATGGTGGCAAGTTCGCTGGACAAGAGCAACCTGGACCTTTCCAAGCTTGCCGTGGTATCAGCAGTTGCTGACCGGCAGGATCAGGGAGACAGGAAGTCATTTATCGGCATCAATTCGGAAATCCTAAAGACTTCCCAGTCCCTTGGACTGGTGAGTGTCGACCTTGACATCATGCTTACGGCTCGTGAGACTAGGCCAATTCATGAGGCACTAGCCTACACGTCCTTTCCTTATATTGACGGCCTTACTTGGAACAGGGAAACTTGCTATGCGCTTCTAAAGAACGCCGGACTAAAGCTGAAGGACAACGGGCGGTGGCGGGTCCTCTCCGAATTCACCCAGGAAGAAAAGAGCGCAATCTTGGATGCGATAGCAAAGTTTGTGGTGACTTCAGGCAAGGTAGAAACCAGTGTAATTGAAGATCTTGTAGGCTACGTCTATACCCTTGCCGGCGAAGATGCAAGAAGTCAGCTTCGCGACGCCAGAGAATTTTCGACCATGCTCAATGCCTGTGGCAGGATTGGGAGGGCAGGCGTTGGCATTGCCGTATGCATGGGGGATAGAAACGACATGTTAACCACAAGCGAGGAGATAATGCATTCATACAGAACCACCCTAAGAAACTATATTTCCACAATCTTTACGGATAAGTGGAGGATAGCGGATGACGGAAGGCACGTGTTTGTGAATGGGGAGGGATTGGTCGCAGAAGACATGCTGGGAGCAGTCTCTTCAATCTTGAGCGGGTCGCCCTCGATTGGTGGAAGGCTCGTATTCGTCAGAACGCTGACACGGGATGGCACTTTCAAGTTTTCTTCGCGAAAACCCTTGGGAGCCAAGTCTCAAGCCAATCTTGGATTAATAATGCGATACTGTGCAGAAGCATTGGGAGGGGCGGGAGGAGGGCACTCTGCTGCCGCAGGTTGCAGGATACCGCAGGCAGTGCTGGAGGACTTCATTGCAAACGTGAAGTCGGCTACAAGTGATCCGAAATTTGCGACCGTATCGTGAGATCACTGTTTCACTACGCATTCCGTTTTCCAGCTCCTCGCGCGCAAAGGCCGTTCTGAATGCATTAATACCAGACAATGTTAACTTTCCGAAAGGGCTTTCGATGAAGATTCATGCAGACGGCGTAACACTTGTGATAGAAGTCTGCGGCAAGAATGTCCCAATGGCAACGATTGCAAGTACGATCGATGAAGTTTTGCAACATGTATCTGTTGCAACAAAAGTGATGACAGAATAATGCTCGACCCGCGTCTCTTGAAGGATAACCCACAGCTAGTCCTAGAAATGCTTAAGAAACGCAACATGGTCGAGTTTTCATTGGAACACTTGATCGGCTTGGACAAGAGGAGGCGAGAGCTGATCATCGAGACGCAAGATCTCAGAAAGAAGAAAAACGTAGTATCTGAGTTCATAGCACGCAAGAAGAAGGCAGGGCAGGATGTCTCTTCAGAGCTCGCCGAAATGAAGGATGTTAGCAACCGCCTTGGTACCGCTGAAAAAGAAATGAACGACGTACGTCAACAATTCAGGCAACTGATGCTGACGGTGCCAAACCTGCTCCACGAATCCGTGCCCGTCGGAAAAGACGAAGGTGCCAACGTGATTGTACGCACTGGCGGTGAGCCCCGCCGCTTCGAATTCAAGCCAAAAGATCATGTGGATATTGCGTCCGCGCTTGACCTCGTGGACCTTGAGAGAGCTGCAAAGATTTCGGGGTCACGATTCTATTTCCTGAAGAACGAGCTGGTAAGGATGAACCAGGCACTCGTGAATTTTGCCCTTGATTTCTTATCGAATCACGGCTACACGTTGGTCCAGCCGCCTTACATGATAAGGAAAGAGCCAATGTCAGGGGCAGTGATGCTCGGCGACTTTCAGGATGTCATTTACAAGATTGAAGACGAAGACCTCTATATGGTAGGAACGTCGGAGCACGCGCTCGCCGGCATGCACATGGACGAGATTATTGAAGGCAGGGTCCTGCCGCTCAGGTATGCGGGTTTTAGTTCGTGCTTCCGGAAAGAGGCTGGTGCTCATGGAAAGGACATGAAGGGTATTTTCAGGGTCCATCAGTTTGAAAAAGTCGAGCAGTTTGCATTCGCCAGGCCGGAAGACTCTTGGGAGGAGCATGAACGAATGCTCGCGACTTCTGAGGAATTCTTAAAAAGACTCGACATCCCCTACCGGGTCGTCCTGCTTTCATCAGGTGACACGGGGAAAATCTCGGCCAAAACGTACGACATCGAGGCATGGATGGCTGGGCAGAATGCCTACCGGGAAATAATATCGTGCTCGAATTGTCTAGATTACCAGGCAAGGAGGCTTGGCATCAGATTCAGAGACAAAACAAATGAAGACACACGGCTTGTGCACACCCTGAACAGCACGCTTGTTGCAACCGAGCGCACAATGGTGGCGATATTGGAAAACTACCAGACACAGGCAGGCACCGTCAAGATTCCAGACGTATTGCAGAAGTACATGGGCGACGTAAAGGAAATCCGAGTTGCTAGTTGATCCGAACCAGATTGGTTGGATCAACGCGCAGATTAGCCGTCCGAGTGCTTGCAAATGCTCCCCAATAGCTTTTTAGTCACCACTTTTTTCAGTACGCTGGAAAGATGTCCGAAGAGCTGAAGTTCTCTGGCGCGGAAGCACACCTGGTACTGCACGCCACCGAAGACGAACACAAAGTCCTAGGTGCTATACAGGATGTTCTTTCGATCCCTGCGTCCAGATTTACAGGCGAGCCTTGTGAGGGTCACTTCAAAAATAGGATACTATTACTCAGGGCATCCATTCCAAGCGAAGAAGCGGCCGAGCTGGCAGCCCGTATTGCGTCACTTCTTAGCAGCACAGACAGAATGGAACTCCAACGTGACATGCACAATTATTCGGATGAAAAGGGCAACCTCTACCTAAGGCTTGACAAGCAGCGACTCTGCAGAGGCAGCGTAGCGCTCGCCACCAATGACTCGCTGCGGATACGATTTCGACCAGTGAAAAAGTACAGGCCGACGTGGGATCTCGAACATTACAGGAGGCTTTTGTCTTCGACAGAATAGACTTTTGCTTGGGCGGCGACATCGGGAAAATGGCCAGTAGAGCGGGCCAGCTCGGGTTCAGGCGGATAGGAACGAGTTTTGACAACACCTTTCGCGAAAACGTCGTCTGCCGTTTGGCCAGTATTCCAAGCTCCCCTGTGAAGTTCCCGTACGTCGTGGTCTCGGACAGGATCAATACGAGTCAACCGGCGAACGTGGTTACTCTCGCAAACTTTTCACAGGCAAAAGAACGTTTGAAAAAGTACTGCAAGAAGGGGACGGGACTGGAATTCAGCTTGAATCGTGCAAGAAAAATGATCGGTCCTGATGTAGCGAAGTGGTTCGTAGACATCGGCGAAGCATCTGGCTTCTGCGAATCAACCGGCTGCCAGCTCATTCTTTCAAGCGGAGCAAATGCTATTTCTGAAATGATCTCGGGGAGGTGCTTTGACGCAATTCTGAAAGAATGCGGCGTCGATCCAGATAGACACTGGCAAGGCATGAACATATGGCTTGACACGGTACTTGCAAGGAGGGTGACGATCTGACGCTCAACAGAAAACGGAGGAAGCGCTATATTTCTATCCTGCTAGAGGGGCAAGACACCGGCGCGATCGAATCGCTCACAAGACGATGTAGAGAGCTCTTTGGCCATGTGGAAATGCAGAAAGCTGCACTTACGTTAATTCGCTCAGAGCACAAGGTCATGATCGTCAGGTGCGGCCTGGACCAGCTCGACAAAATTCTGGTATCCATTGCCTTGACAGATCCGCCAATGGTGGCACTGGACATGTCGGCAAGCCTAAGACGCCTGAGGAGAAGACACTCAGAGTGGGCCTAGACCTAGGCGATGCGCCACCTGTTCGTGCCTAACAAGATTTAGAAGGTAGTAAAATCCATGAATTAAAGGCCTTTTTGTATTAGCATGCTTAAGGAACCTAGTTACTTATACTAACCAATCATGTTATCAGCTGGCT
>JBOGQL010000017.1:0-8285 GCA_050748985.1 Nitrososphaera sp.
CGTCTGCAGAGCTTATCCAGTTAGAGTTAGCCGGGAAAAATAATGGGATCGAAAGCATCATAATAATAACTACAACATATCCTATTCTCATAGATTGGCCGGCGCGGTACCTCAGTCCTCCGAACTCGATCTTCCTTCTCTCCTCTCTTGTAAGTGCCGTTGCCCTAGCTGCTGTGGAAATCGTGCTTGTTTGGGCTGTCGCTTCCCTATACGCAAGGACGCTTCGAGTAATTTCATACAGGCCAATGCCTGCAAGGACTATTATGCCCATCGAGGCAAATACAAGGAGCCTCGCAAACGTTGCGCTCACGTAAACTCCCGTCAGTCCTATGATCAGGGCGAATATCGACACGTCATCTCTGCGTCTAAACGCTAGCCATATTCCGAGACCGGCGAACATCAAGAGAACGGAAAAGTCAGTAAAGTAGTCAGCGACTGTCGGCGTAAAGTGCTCTGCCACCGATTCAACCAAGGGGTTCTGCGAACTCAGGAACGGGTTAACTGCATTAAGATGCCTAAAGCTGGGCGCAACGTATGGCCCTGCGGTTATGAAACCAACCGCGATGGCGATGAAAGCGACCAGAAGGTAGAGGGTATTTCTCATCTGCTTTCTGGGGCCGCCGATCCTCCTGAGGAAAGTCGCGACGACAAGGAACGCCGTTCCTCCTATCGTTGCTATGCCTGGCAGCCCAAGAACGTACGAAATTCCTGGTCTCGGAAAGGCCGCCGCGCTTACAAGCGACATTATAGTAAACGCTATCACGACATACATTGGGATTGTCAGATCCCTTCTGAAGAACGGAAGAGCTATGAAGAAGATGGAGAGCGGGATCGCAAAGTACTGGATGCCTCCCCACGAACCATTGGCAAGACCCAGTATTAGCCCTCCAGCTACGGCCTTGGGTATGGCGTACTTTATTTCCTTATGTTTTATCGCAGAAATGAAAAGGTACATTGCAAGTAAACCAAAGAAGAGACCGAGCGGTTCCGACTTGAACCACCCGAGATTGCCCCTCTGGATGACTGAAGGACTGAAAACCAGCAAAAGCGCCGAAAAAAGCCCTGCCGTGGTCCCTCCAAGCACTCTCACAAGCGCGAACAACACGACGACCGTAAGGGACCCCATGACAGCCGGAAACATGATCGTAAAGTCGAGCAGGGACATTCCCCCGCCAAATACTTGATACATGTAGGCCGCTGTTATGTGCAGCACGGACTGCGAAGATCCAGGGACATCCCTGCCCTCCGGGAACCATGACATTTCGTCGTGCCAGCTCCAGTACGCGTCAAGGCCGTTGTCCACAATGAACTTTGTCGCGCGGTAGTCAAAGTAAGGATCAAACTCGTTTAGATAGAATCCATACTTTGCCGGGTAAAACCTCATGATTAGCGCCGAGCTAAACGCGAGAGCAAGAACTGCTATCACAAGTACATGTCTAGTTTGGAACTGAAAATTCCCGGCTGAGAATAGCGTCCTGCTCCCCAGTAACATCCACGTTTGGTGAATTCGACCCTTTTTTTAAGGTACTGCCGTTACGGAAAATCAGCTGCCACTGAACTAAAGTATCACTCCGAGTTTATCGCGCGCAGTAGCTCCCTGTGGATTATTCCATTGCTGGCGCAGATGTGCATCTTTTCGAACACCGGAAATTTTGGTTTCGACCCGTCAAGAAGCGTCCAGACGCCGCCTGCCTCTTCTAGGATTAGCCCGGCGGCAGCGATGTCCCACATTGAAAGTTCGTTGTTTATTGTTCCGTCAAGCCTGCCGGCTGCCACGTACGCTACTTCAAGGCAGAGGCTGCCCATCTTGTGAAACCGCCTTATCTTCTTGAGGACATTCTTGTTGATGGACTCGTATGTCCGCGAATCAAACTTTGTGTGATTTACGTTCAAAGTTGCGTCCTCCATCCTGCTGCGCCTGGTGACCGCCATCCTGCCGTTGTTAAGAAATGAGCCGCTGCCCGCAATTGCAGAATACTCCTCGCCATGGCTTGGATCTATCAGGACGCCCGCAAGTGTGTCAGGTCCTCTGCACAGCGCGACGGACACACAAAAGAATGGTATGCCGCTCACAAACGTGGCTGTGCCATCGAGCGGATCAATGACGAAATAGTTGCCACCGATGCTCGCCTGCTCGTTTATTTTTCTATCCTGCTCCTCGGCCACGATCGGGATCTCTGGAAACTGCTTTTCCAGATACTTTACAAGCAAGTCCTGTGATTCCCTGTCAACTTTCGTTACAAAGGACTTGTCGTCCTTGATCGAAACCTGGTGCGTCTTGCCGAAGTTATCCTTCAGCAGTTTTCCGGCCTGCCGGCCCGCAATCAGCGAATGATGCAGTACGTCAGCCAGATCCAAGGTCGCGGGTGCGTATGTTGAAAAAGGTAATAATTCTTGCTGCCTTAAATCGGAACCATAGTGTCTATCAGCCTGGCGTTTGTCACCTTGCCATCGTTTTCCTGTATTATCAGGTCCACAGTGTACTGCATCTTGCCCTGAAGGAATGTAACCTGGACATCCCATGAATCGTGCTTGAGCTCGCTGGGATATGGCATTAGTGCCCTTATCTTGAAGTCTCGAAGGTCTACACCATAAAGAGCCTCCACAGCTTTTCTTGAGGTCTTTTCAATTTCACTTTTTGTCTTTACCGGAGCCACGCAGTTGTTGTATTTTATAACTATAAAAATTTAGTGGTCATCGAGGGCCGGATTAGAACAGGTTGTACAACCTCGCGAGCGAAACCTTGTCTGCCGGGGGCACGGTTGCGAGCCTGCCGTCAACCTTCACTTCGTAGGTTTCAGGATCTATCTTGATATCCGGAGTAAGACTGTTGTGCATCATGCTCCGCTTCCCTATCTTCCGACAGTTCTTTACCGGCAGCATCTTCTTGTGGAGCCCAAGCTTTTTCCCGACACCGTTTCTTATCGCAAGTTTCGAGGTGAACGTGACAGAGGTAGAATATTTCGCCCTCCCAAAAGCTCCGAACATGGGCCTGTAATACACGGGCTCAGGGGTCGGTATTGATGCATTAGGATCCCCCATCAGCGAATATGCTATAAATCCACCTTTGACCACCAGCTTCGGTTTTATCCCAAAGAACTGCGGAGTCCATATCACAATATCCGCCATCTTGCCAGGTTCAAGCGATCCCACATAGTCTGAAATGCCATGCGTTATCGCGGGGTTGATCGTGAGCTTTGCAAGATACCGCTTGACGCGCAGGTTATCGTTCTCTCTTCTCTCACCTTTCAGGCGGCCCGTTAGTTTTTTCATCTTATCGGCAGTCTGCCAGGCCCTAGTGGCCACCTCGCCGACCCTGCCCATCGCCTGGCTGTCAGAGGAGTACATGCTCAGCGCGCCAATGTCATGAAGCACGTCTTCGGCAGCCATCGTCTCCCTCCTTATTCTTGACTCGGCAAACGCTACATCTTCCGGCACCGATGGATTTAGGTGATGGCAGACCATCATCATGTCGAGGTGCTCCTGCAGGGTATTGACCGTGAACGGCCGCGTCGGGTTTGTCGATGATGGGAGGATGTTCTTCTCTCCGGCTATCTTCATGATGTCTGGCGCATGACCGCCGCCCGCTCCTTCAGTGTGGTAGGTATGGATGGTCCTTCCCGCGATTGCCTCGATCGTGTCGTCCACGAAGCCGCACTCATTCAGAGTGTCAGTATGTATCGCAACCTGCGTGTCGGTTTTATCGGCAACGCGCAGAGCAGAGTCTATCGTTGCGGGCGTGCTGCCCCAATCCTCGTGAAGCTTTAACCCGCAGGCCCCGGCCGCGATCTGCTCGAGCAGCGACGGCTCTAAAGAATCATTACCTTTTCCCAGGAAGCCAAAGTTCAATGGAAGCCCCTCGGCTGCTTCCAGCATCCTGTGAATGTTCCAGGGCCCCGGCGTACAGGTTGTAGCATTGGTGCCGTCGGCCGGTCCGGTTCCGCCTCCTATCATGGTCGTAGTTCCGCTGCTTATCGCTTCGATAGCTTGCTGCGGAGAAATGAAGTGGATATGAGTATCCACGGTTCCTGGAGTGCATATCGTGTGTTCACCCGAGATGACCTCCGTGCCGGAACCGACAATCAAATTCACGCCATCCATAACGTATGGATTGCCTGCCTTTCCCACGCCTGCTACCAGGCCGTTCTTGATGCCAACGTCCGCCTTGAGTATTCCAAGGGCAGGATCCATGACGATGGTATTTGTTATCACCAAGTCAAGAGCGTCCCTGCTTGTCATGCCGCTTGTTTGGCCCATGCCATCCCGGGCGCTCTTGCCTCCGCCAAAGACGAGCTCGTCGCCGTAGGTCAGGAGATCCTTTTCAATTTCAATGATTAGTTCGGTATCTGCCAACCGGACCTTATCACCAGCAGTCGGCCCGTAGAGGTCAACGTACCGCTTGCGCGGGATCTCAAGCACCTTTAAATCCCCTCTTCTTTGCCTTTGCGATCGCGGAAGACCGTTTGCGTGCAAGCGGGCCATTCACAAGGCCTGAAAATCCGTAGACAACTTTCTTGCCGCCGAAATCCGTGAGCGCGGCCTCCTTTGTCTCGCCGGGCTCGAACCTGATCGATGTACCCGCTGGTATATTGAGGCGTTTGCCGTAAGCCTTCATCCTTGGAAATAGGAGAGCTTTGTTTACTTCAAAGAAATGTGCATGCGACCCGACCTGGATCGGCCTGTCCCCGGTATTACTTACAGCGATCTTGAAAGCCTTTCTTCTTTTGTTGGCTATGATTGGCGCGTCTGACAGGAAATACTCTCCAGGTATCAATCCGTTCACACTACAGGATCGTGCACCGTGACAAGTTTTGTGCCATCCTCAAAGGTCGCCTCCACCTGCACGCTCTTTAGCAGCTCAGGTACGCCGGGCAGGACATCGTTTCTTGAAAGAACGCTCCTGCCGGAGCTCATCAGCTCCGACACCGACCTGCTGTCGCGAGCGCCTTCTACGATGTGATCGGAAATCAACGCCACCGCTTCAACATAATTCAGCTTCAAACCTCTTTTCTGGCGCCTTCGGGCGATTTCCGCTGCCATGAAAATGTACATCTTGTCAATTTCCCTTGGACTTAGCATCATATCCGCTGTTGCTTGCTAATTCTTGTATTTATAATTGCTGTACGAAAGGCATAATTTCGTCTTCGAATAACACCAGTTGTTGGCGGTCATCATCGTAAACTCAGTTCTTGGGAATATTTTTCATGACGAGCACCTACTGAAAAAGTATCGGAAGATGATCGCTGCAAGAAAATGTGAAATGCTGCCTCTTTCAAGAGTCGACATGGAGCACTTGAGGTTGAAGCGCAAGACTGATCGAGGAACCGACGTTGGTGTCATTCTGGAACCCGGCGCAAAGCTAGGTGACGGCGACGTCCTTCTCGACACCAGGGACAAGTTCATAGTAGTCAAGCAATTGCCTGAAAAAGTCATATCTGTGAGCATTCAGGAAAAAGACGCCCACAGGATCGCCGAAGTGTCGGCCATTGTGGGTCACATTATTGGAAACAGGCACAGACCTATAGCAGTGAGCGACAGCACGATAACATTTCCGATATCAGCAGATTCAGAACTTGATGTTTTTTCCAAGCTCCTGCCCTGGGATAACGTAGAATTAAAGTTAGAGGAAAAGGTCTTTCAGCCAAGTGGAGCGATAATCAGCGAACATGAACACTAGTCACGAGTTCCATCTTATGCAGCTAGCTGATTCCTTCTTTCCTTCCGGAATGTTCGGCCTGTCAGGCGGCCTCGAGCCACTGGTGAGAACCGGCCGAGTAAAAGATAGCGCGGGAGTCGCACAGTTCATACGGCAACAGCTGCATTTTCAACTTGCTCCTTGTGAATGCGTCGTAATGCTAGCGGTAATGGACGCTGCAAGAAAAAACGACATCGCTTCAGCGCTTAAAGCGGACAACGCGTGCTATTCTATGAAGATGGTCAGCGGAGTAAGGACTGCGTCAACGCGATCCGGCAGGCAATTGTTGAAATGCATAGTGCATATCGCACCAAGCAGATTCGCAAGACAGTTTCACAAAGAGGTCGAATCAGGGCAGAGCGCAGGAACCCAGCCAGCCTGCCTAGCTATCGCAGCCTATTCGCTAGGCATACCAAAAAAAAGCGCCCTGCGGTTGATGCTGTATTCTTACAGCGTCAGCATCGTGAGCGCCGCGTTAAGGCTGGGACTACTCCAGCATTTTGATGGCCAGAAGCTCCTGACAGAACTCGGCGGAGACATTGATGGCATGGTCGTAAAGTCCGACATTGACGAGCTCTGGCAGCTGAGCCCTCTTGTAGATATACTCCAGATGCGGCATGAGCACGACGAGCTGAGAATGTTTATTACATGACTTTTCGCGATCGTGTACCATAATGCGAATTCCACGCGTTGGGATTGGGGGACCCGTCGGGTCTGGCAAGACGCGTCTCATCGAGCGGCTAGTTCCAGTCCTAAGGCGCGAGGGGTACCGCTGCTTCATTATTTCAAATGACGTAGTATCAAAGGAGGACGCCGAACGAATGCGGCGCACATTGTCTGTGGAGGCCGGGCTACTGCCGGAAGACATGATAGTTGGCATAGCCACAGGGGGATGCCCTCATACCGCTGTCCGCGAAGATCCTACAATCAATCTTGCCGTGATAGACGAGGTCGAAAGAAAGGATCCCTCCTTAGATCTCATCATAA
Source organism: Nitrososphaera sp. (assembly GCA_050748985.1). GTDB lineage: Archaea > Thermoproteota > Nitrososphaeria > Nitrososphaerales > Nitrososphaeraceae > Nitrososphaera. The sequence continues at coordinate 6,683 of JBOGQL010000017.1, forward strand.
TAGAAAGCGGCGGAGACAATACGATGACTACCTTTAGCCCCGCGCTTGCCGATTATTTCATCTACATCGTTGATGTCGCCGGTGGGGACAAATATCCGAGAAAACGCGGCCTGGGGATCGAGAGCTGCGATCTGCTTGTAGTGAACAAGACTGATCTCGCCCCGTATGTGGGGGCAGATCTTGCGGTGATGAGGCGTGACGCGGAGAAGGTGAGGCCAGGCAAGCCTGCCGAATTTGTCAACTGCAAGACAGGCAGGGGCGTAGAAGAGGTTGCCCGCCATATCATAAGCGATCTGCTTTTTGACAGAAAGCAAGCTCAGATCCAGAAAAGGCGAAGAAACAATTGAAAAGACTTCCAAGTCAATTCAGCAAATACGGGGACTTTGAAGCAGAACGCGGGCAAGCACTCGTAAAACTTTCAAAATCGAACGGCAAGACGGTAGTGAATCAACTCCGTACGCATGCCCCACTCTTGGTTCAGCGGGCACTATATCCTGAATACAACCTTCCGGGCTTTGCACACGTTTATCTGATGTCATCCGCCGGAGGCATACTCCAGGGTGACAGGATGGAAATTGATATTGACGCAGGAGAAAACACGGCAGCGCGCATCACCACTCAGGCTGCGACGAAGATATATCGCATGGACAGGGGGTTTGCAACACAATCGGTTACAGTTACGGCTGGGGCCGGGAGCTACCTTGAAGTTCTTCCACATCAGCTGATCCCGTTCAAATCTTCAAGGTTCTACCAAGACGTTAGCGTGCGCGTAGCACCTGACGCTACTGTCTTGCTCTCTGAAATCGTGTGTGCCGGCAGAACCGCCGCTGGAGAAAATTTTGAATTTGAAATTTGCCATCTGCGTATGAATACTTGCGACCTGAAGGGTCAGGTGCTCTTTTCGGACGTGTGTAGCATGGAGCCGGAAAAAATGCACTTTGACCTGCTTTTCGGTGGCAAGACTATCTGGTCGACAATCTATGTGATCACCGCACGCGACAGAGCTGGCATCGAGGGCGAAATCACAAAGGCGATAGAGAGCGGCGGCATCCTGGCAGGCTGCTCTAAACTCCCCCATGACTGCGGGCTATTCGTCAGGATCCTTGATGACTCGATCGACAGAGTTATGGAGCTTGGCAGAACCGTCGTCAATATATCAAGAAAATACGCACTCCTAGGCAGGAGCTGAGCATTCCGTTTTTATTGTTGTCAGACTCACAAGCATCCCAAAATGACTGCATTTCAGCTTTTTGGCGAAGGCGCGAGGCGAAACAAAGGAGATCAGGCGCGCCGATACAACCTCCTTGCCGCAAGGCTGATGGCAGAGATCGTGAAGAATTTGTTAGGCCCGCGAGGAATGGACAAGCTGTTTGTAGACGTCATGGGCGAAGTCACTATAACGAAGGATGGCGCGACCCTCCTTCGCAAGATCGATGTCGAACACCCTGCAGCCAAAGCACTTATTGATGCATCAAACGCGGTGGACAACGAAGTTGGCGACGGCACAACATCCGTTGTGGTGCTGGCCGGCGTGCTTTCGAGAAAGGCCGAGGAGCTGCTCGACCTGGGCATTGCTCCTGCCACAATAGTCGATGGCTACTCC
>JBOGQL010000018.1:0-2304 GCA_050748985.1 Nitrososphaera sp.
GCCTGGTGATCGACCAGCAGGACCGCGGCCTGTTCCTTGGACAGCCGGTTGTAGCGGAACGGAGTGCTCATCGTTGTCTCCTTTGGGTCCCCGGAGAAGCTACAGAAGCCACGGGCAGCTGGACGGCCACGTGCCTGGTCCCTCCTAGCCCGACTTTACGGGTTATGCGCCGAGTATGTCATCGCCGGACGCGCGCACGGCGCAGCCGCAGCCGGCTTCCACTCTCGTAACATCGCAGAAGGAATCGGCTTTTTCCTGCTGCGCGCACGGCGTTGACCAGCGCAGCCACGCCCAGCCGATGCCGGGGAGTTGTATTTACTAATCTAGATCGCAGTGGAGCGGACCTGACCGTCGCACGCGGAGGGGTTGCACCGACGTGGATTTGCCAGAATCGAGACAATTGAGCGCCACTTGCGGTACGATTTCGACTCGTGTATGTACTAAAGAATGGCGTCCCTGGTGGCCAAGACCGTGCACGGCCGCCGCTACTGGCAGCTCGTCACCTCCCAGCGCGTCGGCGGAAAGCCCCGCCAAGTGGTGCTCGCCCACCTGGGCACCGCCGATCGCCTGCTCGACCGCCTCAGCCAGGGGGAAGGCCCCCCCCGGCACGCGCGCGTCTACGAGTTCGGGCTGCTCGCCAGCGCCTGGAACCTGGCCCGCGAGCTCGACCTCGTCGGCTGCATCGACCGCCACGCCCCCAAACGCCGCCAGGGTCCGAGCGTCGGCCAGTACCTGCTGCTCGCCACCCTCAACCGGCTGAGCGCGCCGACCAGCAAGGCGGGCCTGGCGGCCTGGTACCAGCGCAGCGCCCTGCGTCGCTGGCTGCCGATCCCGCTGCCGCAGCTGCGCTCCCAGCGCTTCTGGGACCACATGGACCTGCTCGACGAGCCCACCCTCCGCGACATCGAGACCGAGCTCACCACCCGGGTCGTGGAGCGCTTCGAGATCGATCTGCGTTGTCTGTGCTTCGACTGCACCAACTTCGACACCTTCATCGACAGCCGCACCCCGGCCAGCCTGCCCCAGCGGGGCCACGCCAAGAGCAAGCGCACCGATTTGCGGGTGGTGGGCCTGGCGCTGATGGTGAGCACTGACTTCCACGTGCCCCTGTTCTCCCACGTTTACCCCGGCAACCAGCCCGACGTGGTGACCTTCGGCGACGTGACCGAGGCGCTCGTCGAGCGCTATCGCCAGCTCGCGGGCCAGCTCGAGCACGTGACGCTGGTGTTTGACAAAGGCAACAACTCCGAGCCGAACCTCGAGGAGCTCGCGGCCGGTCCCTACCACGTGGTGGGCTCGCTCGTTCCCTCCCAGCACACCGAGCTCTTGGCGGTGCCCTTGCGGCGCTTCGCGCCCTGCTCGGACCCGCGGCTCGAGGGCGTGGTGGCCTACCGCACGCGCAAGAACGTCTTTGGATCGGAGTGGACGCTCGTCGTCACCCGCAGCGAGGAGCTGCGGGCGGGCCAGCTGCGGGGCATCGCCCAGGTGCTGCGCAAGCGTCGGCGGGCCTTGGCCGAGCTGCTGCGCAAGCTCGCGAGCAGCCAGCAGCCCGGCGCCCGCGGCAAGGGCTACACGCGCGAGAGCCTCGAGAACCACGCCGAGCGGCTCACCCAGGGGCAGTACGTGAAGAAGCTGCTCCGGGTCGAAATCACCGCGCGCCGCGGGCGCTTGCGCTTGAGCTACCGCACGGATCGCGCGGCCCTTCAGCGCTTGGACCGCCAGATCCTGGGCAAGCGGATTCTCTTCACCGACAACCACGACTGGAGCACCGCGGAGATCATCCTCGCCTATCGCTCCCAGTTCCATGTGGAAGCGGCCTTCCGCGACATGAAGGCGCTCGAGGGGGTGCGCTGGGAGCCGATGCATCACTGGACGGATCAGAAGATCCGCGTCCACGCCTTCTACTGCGTGCTGGCGCTGCTTTTGAGCACGCTCTTGCACCGGCGCGCGGTGCAAGCAGGCCTCGCGCTGAGCTGGGGCAGGCTGCGCGAGGAGCTCGCCGCGATCCAGGAGGTGATCACGCTGCATCCGGGCCCGAGCGCGGGACGGCCCCGCGCCCGCACCACGTACACTCAGCCCGGCGCCGAGGCCGCCCGGCTCGTCAAGCTCTTCGACCTCGAGCGCCTCCAGGTCCGTTAGTCACTACACCGCGCCGGTGCCTACCTCGCCGCGAAACCCACCGCGGATTCACAACTTACGCCCAGCCGATCCGCTATGGTCTGTCCGTAACCCGGACACTCGGGCTAGCGTCGCGGCCCAGGAGATCAGGAGATCGCCCGGCTCGACCTCGTGGCGGGGATCTAC
>JBOGQL010000019.1:0-3425 GCA_050748985.1 Nitrososphaera sp.
AGTCGAGGTCGATCGCATTCTGGCTGGCAAGAAGCATCCCCAAGCCAAAGGCCCTCGCCTGCTTGATCAGGAGAAGCAGCAGTTTCTTTGACGGGGGTTCCCTGACAGGCGGGCAGTAGCCGGCGATCTCGTCAAAGTATAGCAGGTATCGCAGCGTCTGGGCGCTGCCCTGCTTGATCAGCCATTGGAAAAGCCGCTGGAGAATAAGCTCGACAAAGACGTGCTTTTCGTTCTCTGACTGGATGTTTCGCAGGTCGAGTACGTTGATGGACGGGCTGCCGAACAGCTGCGAAAAATCTATCGAGTCTGCCGACGACCACGATCGCAACTTTGGATCCGATAGCAGCAGGTTAATCTTTGTAGCAAGTTCCTTTCTCTCCCGCTCTGAAACGACCTTGGAAACAGGCAGCGACCCTACCGAGCTGAATGACGGGCTTTCTATGTTTCTGATGAGGTCGCTTACGGTCAAGCTCTCGCCTGCCTTCCAGGCGTTTTCAAGTATTGCCGAAACAAACGTTATCTCTTTTCTGTCGCCCTCGCTATAGCCTGCAAGGCGCAGCAGGTTGAACGATGTGAGGTCTAGAAGGTCTGCCGCCGAGGAGATGTCGTTGCTCAGCAGCGAATTGAAATCCGTGGGAGCCGAGAGGTCTGGCGAGATGCCCACCGCCAGCCCAGCGGAAGATTTGGGCGTGAAAATGCGGACAGCGGTACTGCTGAATTTTTCTGACGAGTCCGGCGCAACTTTGAATTCGGTGGCCTTGTCGCGGTAATTCTTTTGGAGCGACGCAGCGTATTTTTCCCTTTCAATTTTCAGGGCGTCGGCTTCCTTGCCGGACCATTTCGAAAAGTTGAAGGTGGCTGACTTGAATGCCAGGTTGCCGATGTCGCCCTTTGGGTCTATGGCAAACGTTGGGATTCCCTGCAGCGCTGCTTCTTCTACCAGGACCTTTGCAAGCACGGTCTTGCCAGAGCCTGTGGCTCCGAGGATTATCGCGTGCTTTGTCAGCGACGCGCGGTCCACCTCAAACCTTGAACCGCCTATCGTCTGTCCGACTTGAAATTTGGCCGGGGCGCTGCTCATCTGCTGTAGGCTTGCATTATGAGCGATGCGCTTAAAAAGTGCTGTGGGAGTCTATCCCGTCACGTAGCGGAGCACCAGCTCGCCGGTTTTTTTCTTCCGCTCGACCTGCTTTAGCTGCAGCCTGACACCCTGCGCAATCCTGTCTGCTCCATCGCCTTCGACAAGCGTGGTAGCGAGCCTCCCTCCCGCTATTTTTGGCGCGATTGTGACTCTGAGCTCGTCCACCATTCCAAGCCGCAAGAGTGACCAGTTGAGCTCGCCCCCTCCCTCGACCAGTACTTTCTTCAAGCCCATTTTTTCAAGCGACGCAAACAGCTCTTTCAGGTTAACGCCCCGGGGCACTGCTGCGGCCTGCCCCTTTCCTTCCCTTACAACGAGTACCTCGGCCCCGGCGCCCCGGATCTTTTCAATTTTTTCTTCCGGCGCCTGACCGGTCACGGCAACTATGGTTCTCACGTCGTCTGCGGTCCGGAGCACCTGCGACTCGAGCGGGATCCTGCCCTTGCTGTCGACGATTATTCTGGCAGGGTTGCGCCCTCTTGCAAGCCTTACAGTGAGCCTTGGGTCGTCTGCAAGAATGGTAGAAATGCCAACCACCACGGCGTCGACCGAAGCCCGGAGCCTGTGCAGCCGCACAAGGTCATCCTTTGAAGAAATCCGGGAATCGCCGCTTGCCGTGGCAATCTTGCCATCCAGAGTCATGGCGCCGTTGATTATTACTCTCAATTGAACGCCCCCACGAATCTTCCGTCGATCATGACAGACCTTATCGAGCTCTGGCCCAGCCTGTGAACGATGCTTGCATATGGGTCGTGCATCGGGTAAAGGTCGACATGGCGCTTGTCGATGAATATCAGGTCAGCCGCGCGCCCCTGCTCTATGCACCCTGAGTTGAGCCTAAGGATCTGCGCAGCGTTTACAGTAGCCATTTTCAGGATCTCCCGGGCTTCCAGCATTGTCCCGTCCTCGGTCGCCCTCGATGCCTTCCAGAGGTAGTCCATTTCCCTCGTCATGTCCGGTGAATTCAGCATGACATTGTCAGTTCCGATAGCCAATAGGCAGCCCAACCTGAGCATTTTTGCAACCCGGGGTATGCCCGCTCCAAGAACCCCGTTCGCCCTTGGGCAGACCACAACTGCGCTGCCATTTTTCGCGACATGCGCGATTTCTTCGTCGGTGGATCTTGTCATGTGCACCACAAAGTCGGGCTTCATGAATTGCAATATCCTCTCCACTTCACTTCTGCCCGTGTGTACCTTAGAGAAGCCGACAGTATCGTTGGATTCGGCGGCGTGTATTGCGAGCAATTTTCCGGCGCTCAGCTGCCTGTACTGCGCAAGCGCTGCATCAGTATTTTCATTGGCCCCGCTGATCCCCATCCCCTCTGCCAGCTCTAGCACTTCTCTGGCTTCCCTCTCCGCTTCCGGAGGAAGCCTGTCATTTCCAGATGGGCTGCCATAGTGATTGGTCCTTCCAAGGGCCACGCACTTTATCGGAAGGCCTACCAGAGCGTCTCTGAGCAGCCTTACACCCTCTGGTCCTCCCTCCCGAAAATCTGCAAAAGAAACGATCCCTTTTTTCATCATCGAAATGGCAGTATTCCTGATGAATGCTCTGAGATGTTCCGGGCGGCTCTTCTCCAGAATCTTCTTCTTTGCGCCAAAGACAGGATTCACCCGGGCGTCGAGATCGCGTCCTGCAGCGATGTCCTTGCCTATCGAGTCTGCGACGTGCGTGTGCGCGTTGATGAATCCAGGAATTATCAGAAACCCCTTCCCGTCCAGCGCTTTCCCGCTTCCGCTGTAGCTGCCCGGTTCCGCGCTCTTGATCTTGCCGTCCTTTATTACAAGATGGCCGCGCTCGACGTAGTCGAGCTCTCTGCCCAAGAGCAGGCTTGTGTCATTGATGATCACGGGCATCGTATCTCGTATATCGGCTGGATCTTTCCCTTCTTGCGAAGGTCCCTGATGGTGTCGAGTGCTTTGGTAGCGGCTTCGGCTGCACTGCGGCCGGTCCTGCCTATGCCTATTCCGCAGTTGAGCTTGATGTCGATCCCGGCAGTAACATTTCTGATTACCTCGTCCGCCTGCTCTTTTGTCACGCCGTTTGATATGACCATAAAGTTGTCGCCTCCAAGGAAAAAGGTAAGCGAGTCGCGTTTCAGGAATTCTTCCGCAAGCCTGCTGTAGACCTTCATCACAAGCGCCGTCACCTCGTAAGGCGAGAGCGAATCCCCAACCTTTGTCGAGCAGTCAACATCGAGGTGCATCACTTCGGCAGTATCGGCGTTGCTCGCCCTGCCAAATATCTTGACCTTGCCGTCCAGCAACACTTTGTCCTTTCT
>JBOGQL010000020.1:0-4836 GCA_050748985.1 Nitrososphaera sp.
CGCTGTAAAGGCTGTGCATGTTGCGTGGCGATACCTGTGACATGTCGACATACGATATGGCGGCCGCATCCGTGACTTCCTTCAGTCCTTTTGTGTGTAGCGCCAAGTGGGTCTTGCCAGAGCCTACGTCCTGTATAACTGTGACCAGCCTGAAGTCCTTGTCCGTTGCACTCCCGCCGCTCACCTTTGAGTAAAGGTCTGATATGCATGACAAGAGAGCTCCCTTGGCATCTTTGTGTCTCTTGCCACCAAGAATCTTGGCGTCGATTAGTGTCGGGGTAGGGCTGCTTGGATACGGATTGAGATCGAGCTTGTAAGGATACAAGTTTCCTAGATGCACCTCACGAACCCGTGCAATAGGCCTCTGACCATTACGCCCTCTCCGCCCCCGGTGGAAAGCTCGTACCTGCTCTGGTCCTGGTTTGTGAGCTCTTCAACAAGCCTGTAAAACTCTTCCGTGGACAGCCCGCATTTCTCGCAGAGCTCATTCCTCAGTTTCGCCAGCTCCACCCACCCTATCGATGACGCGGAATTGGACAGTGCAGTGTCGAATACCGCCTTGAAATCAGCTGCACTCATCATTGCCCTCCTTGTGGTGGTCGGCCCAGACGTTGCCAGCTGCTGTTGGAAGAGCGATGACTGCTGATCGTTCTTCAACTCTAGTACAAATCTTGAAAGGTTGGAAACGTTGTTCGCGAGTCTGCCGAAAGACTCTTCGAGGGAACGCAGCATTTCGTAGGTCAGTTTGAACCTTGGATCCGTGTTGAGGAGGCTCTGAACATAGCTGTCCCTGTGAAAGCAGTAGTACGCCCCGGCCCTCTTGTCGACGAATACTTCGCCCCTGCTTACAATCTCTTCTAAAACGCCTTCCACATCTCCGAATTCCTTGCGCAGATCGGTCTTTTTGATGCCGGCCGACCCTGCAGAAAGGATTCTCTTGATCACAAGTTTTTCCCCCGCGCTCATGAGGTAGACCGTCAAAATTGTTATTTAAGTTCCGAAGCGATGGGTTGCTTGTATTTTTGTTAACAAAATTACACTTGTATTCCGCCTCAAGGATCCAAAGCGTTAATATTGCAAAACGCGAGCTTTCTGATAAGGGATGATGATAGCTCTTTCTGCATCTCGTTATGAAAGCACTAGGGTAGCTGACCTCAAACTTCCTTGTACTGTTGTTCGACTCTTGGCCTGACTCTGCTGCTCGCCTTTCTCATGGCCGCGAACACTGAAATTATCACAGCCACCCATATGCCGCTAAGGATCATGTTTCCAAAGCTCACGTACGTGTATGGGAGCGCCTCAAGAAGGTTGGCCTCGATACCGTCGGCTGAATCGTGCAAATCTTTCATGGCTATGTTGTAGGCCTCGCTGTGAGGTCCCATAGACTCTGCGCTTTCTGCCCGGAGCAGCATGTCGTCAAGCGCTAACTGGATCATGCCAAAATCTGTCCTGACGGTTTGAAACAGCCAGACCGGGTTGCCTTCGAGTGGTAGGTGCACTTTGGTCAATTCTACGTATTCTGCAAATTGCTCCGGCGTCTGAGCACTCTGCGCTCTGAAGACGAATCCTAGAGCTTTGTTAACCGGAAAGATCGTAGTCTGGTATCCGTAATATGCGACTCCAGCACCAAGGAGCAGAAATGCAATAACTCCAGCGAGGACGACGCGCTGGCTATTGGCCGTTCTTGAATCGTGAGGACGCGAATTAAACTTGCTATCCATTGCCGCTAAGGTGGTGCCGCTGCCAAACTTGCTTTCTGAATACGGAGCGGCGATTGCTCGTATCCCATAATCTGCTCGACGCTTCTTGCTGGGGACCGAGTGAACAATGCTCAGGAAAGCGACGTAGATGAAGCCAATGGTGGGTACTGCGACCAGCGGCGCAAAGATCGGGTTGCCTGAAAATACCGAGACGAAGATGCCAATAAGACCGTAGATTGCAAAGAATATCTCGAGCAGAGTGGTCTTTGTAAAGGGAAGGACGTACTGCTTGTGCTTCCAGTCGTCGCCCTTTTTCACTACGCCGAATTTCGGAGTGCGCAGGAACTCGTTCTTTTTGCCCAGCACCGCATCAAAGACTGCGACCGTGTTGTTGACCGTCATCCCTGCAGCAAAGAAGTTCAAGAAAAAGAACTGCCACGCCTTCTTCCTCCATTCGCGATTCCAGGTCTTGTTAATGACTGCCAGGTAGCCGCCAGGACCCAGCGCGATGTATGCGCCTACCACCAGAAGTGGAGCCCAGCTCTCGGTATAGAGCTTGAAATCCATCGCGAGGAGCATCGGAAATATCAGGAACTGAGCAAGAAACAGCGGATTGACAAGGTGGCGGGTCACGTGCATGAATGATTGCATCTTGGTGTCCAAGGGAACTTTTCTGCTGAGCAGAACATCGCCTAGCAGCTTCATTGCCACCTGCATCGAACCCTTCGCCCAGCGGAACTGCTGGCGCTTGGCGGCATTCATCTGCACCGGAAGTTCCGCGTCGACCACAATATCGTCGAGGAACAGCGACTTCCATCCCTTCATGTGGGCCCTGTAGCTCAGGTCCATATCTTCCACCAGGGTGGTTGCATGCCAGCCTCCCGCATCTTCGATACACGACCTCCTCCAGATGCCCGCAGTACCGTTGAAATTCATGAAAAAGTGCGTGAAGCTTTTCGCCTTCTGCTCTACAAGGAAATGCAGATCGAGGGATAAGGCCTGCGCATTGGTGAGAGTGGAAAAATCTTCATTGACGTGCCCCCACTTGCACTGGACAAAGCCGATACTTCGATCGCTGAAATGCTTGACCAGATGCTTCAGGAAATGGGCGGGAGGAATAAAGTCGGCATCAAAGATCGCAATAAATTCACCCTTGGCGATTTTCAGGCCTGCTTTGAGCGCACCTGCTTTGTATCCTGTCCTGTCAATCCTGTGAATGTGCGATATGTCAAACCCTTTGAACCTGTATTCTTCCACTATGGATCTTATCAGATCGACGGTGTCGTCATCGGAATCATCCAAGACCTGAATCTCTAGCTTGTCCTTCGGGTATTCAATCCGGCAGACGGCGTCTATGAGGCGTCTTGCCACGTATTTTTCATTGTACAGCGGGAGTTGAATGGTGACCGCTGGCAGGTTCACCGGAAGCTCTAGCTTCAGCCGCTTCTTTCTTTCGTACCTGAAATTGTTGCGTGACATGTGGGCAAGGTAGTAAAAGTTAAGAGAGTAGATCAGAATGACCCATGAAATCATCAGAAATATGGCATAAAGAAATGCCCCGGGTCCGTACACTTTTATCAGCTCTTGACGCGACGGGTGTAGCGTTCTTTTCTATTTATAGGTACTTGCTGGTCAGCCCTTTGTGAATATCTTTACTGCCTGCGGAGGACACACGTTTTCGCATGCCATGCAGAATATGCAGTCCTTCTCCCTTATCATGAATGCCTTCTTCTCTGATGCAGGGTGCCCCGGAGTTTCAAGCCACTCGTAGACGTTGACAGGGCACGCTTCGATACATGCGCCGTCCGCGACGCATATGTCAAAATCGACGCATACCTCGGTACCCCATATGCCGAGCTGCCCTGGAGCGTCGACAGGACCCCAGACCTTTATTCCCTGGTATGACCCTGCAGCCTGCCTCTTTTCCTTGAACTTCGGATCGATAGGCCCCTCTACCTTGCCATAGCTGGTACCTGTCCCAGCAAGCGATATGGTAGTGGCTCCGCCTGCCGCAGGGGCGGAGGGAGCTGACATTGCGGGGGGTGGAGCGGCCACGGGCTTTGCTTGCGGGCCGGCAGCTCCTGGCGCCGGCTTTGGAGCGGCAGCCGCCTTTGCTGCCTCTGCGGCCGCAGACTTTTGCCTTTTGACGGGACACAACTGGTCATGAACCTCCCTCATGCTCTCCAGAGTGGTTGGGTTATCGTGGCGGAAAAGAGTTCCGCAGTCTTCACAAATATACTCGGTGATAGCGGCAGATGACAACTACAGTAATATCGATTTTACCTTATTTATTAATTGTGAGTAGTGCCACAGGGCAATACCAGTAGCGCCTGTCACAAAGCTTGAACGAATAAAGGAAAAGAAAGGGAGACAGGCTTTTACTGTCTCGTGAACTGTGCTTGCTGCTGGGCGAAGAAAGTTGTCCAGGCCTTTGCAACGTTGGTAGAAAAGTCGGTGACTGCATCGACTGACCTGTTGTAGATTTTCAGGTTCTCTCTTGCCGCATCCAGTGCGTTGATGGTGAGCTGGTTGTTGATGCCCACTGACCTGATGGCGTTGTTGGTCATCTCGCTTGACTGTCTGCTGTACAAGTCGCCGTAGGGCAGTGCTGGGATGTTCCAGATGCTTGCGAATTGCTTCTGGGCAGAGAAAGCAGTCTGGATCATGTTCTTGGTTGTCTGGATGTAGTCGAGTTGCAGGTTAGAAACAGACTGTGAATACTGTGGCTGAACCTTTGCAAATTCGTCTACTGCTCTGATATAGTTGTCCCTTATCGTGTCGTACACGTCACTTACGTTCGTTGCTCTTACGTCGTCTTTTTGGGTAGTCTTGTCGACCATTTTTTATTACCATACAATGGTAATGAATGGTGCTATATAAAGGTTGGTCAATATCGGTGTTGATTGCCGATTAATACCAGCAACAGGTATCATGACCCATACACTCGTTCTCACAAAGCCTGCCTCTTGTTCTCGGTCTTCTTCTCGGAGCCTAACCTCTCCAGGCTATACCTGTTCATGTCTACAAACTTTAATCCCTCAGAAAGAATTGGATGGACCCGCCGAATCTCTTCGAGCATTCTCTGGCAGACTGCGCGGTAATCGGGATGGCCTTGGGGAACTGTCCGGAGCTCGAT
>JBOGQL010000021.1:0-2902 GCA_050748985.1 Nitrososphaera sp.
CGCCATCAAGGAGCTCGACTCGAAATCCCAGCTCTCTCAGCCGAGTCTGGAGAGACCTGCCGATAGTGGTCTTGCCAGATGCGGACAGACCTGTCAGCCAGACAACAAAACCCGTGTGGTTCAAGCAGAGTCCTCCATGCTAAAAGTATCAGCGATATCTAAACCTGTCTGCAATAAGCAGTTCAATGTCCCGTGACTGTAATTCATGACTTGATGTTTTGCGAGACGGCTTTTAACTTATGTGGAATGGTGATTCTATAGTTGATATTACATAATTCGCATCTCAAATATCCTGAGCTGCTGCTCGCTTCTTGCGACCCCACAAAATGCAGGGCAGGCGCGGGAGAATCGCAGAAATGAGGTGTTCTCATGTACTTCGAAATATAGAGTCAGGATTACACATAGCTTAAGTATTCGCAGAGGAGCTGTGCAGGTGTGGATTCGAAAGTGGAGACTGAATTTGTATCGATAAAGATTTCAAAAGAACTCTACGACAAGGTTCAGAATAGGGTAAATATGTCAAATGAGGAATTCAAGAACGTGGAGGACTATATCACATTTCTAATTACGGAGGTCGTTAACGATGCCGAGCCGCAAACCCCTGACGGCAATGCGTATACAAAGGAAGAAGAAGAGGAAATCAAAGGCCGACTGAAGAATCTCGGCTACATTTAGCCACTGTTAATTCTTACCGTTTCAGGCCGCGTTGCTTTCTTCTGATGCAATGGCAAATGATGTTCAGAGAGAGGCCACTTTGTATAGCGGTTCGCAGCTCTTTATTGCGTCTATCGATTCCTTGAAAAACCTCTTGGACATCTCGGTGCTGAAATCCTTCTTTCCAAGATACGTCATTCTTAATATCGCCGGAGTTCTGCCACTGACGATTTTGTAAGGGCTGGCTCGCAATCTCAGGTTAAGCCTAATCAATAACTTGTGAAACAAATGCCTTACGTCTTTTGCTTCTTCGGGGGTTGAGGCAGGATGCGCGAAGAAGAAGGTAATCGCTCCCTTGACTGAACCTGACTGGTCCATCTGATATCCCATGAAAATTCCCACTTCTCTCCCGTCATATTTTATGTAGACATATTTCCCGATAAGATCGGCATCCCTCTGCTCCCATACAATAGCGTCCTTGAAGGAAGTGGAGAGCAAAGTTTGAAGATCCTTCAGCAGGAAATCTGGAGCGAGCATTCGATTAGTGTCAACATGAGCTGTGCATTTAATAGCTGTGTAACCCCTGATACATAGGATCTGCTGCATTAGATTATCAGGAAGAGGTAAGTATGCAGGTATCAGGTAAACTCTGTCTTGGTGAACACCGGTGTAGTACCAATCTTGCCGATCTTCCATACTACTATTTATAGGATGAATCACCTTCGGTTCTCTAATGCGTATTGCTTTAGTTGAGACTAGAGGTGAAAAAGTTGCCGTTAACAAGGATCAGGCGGGTAGTTTCGGTACCGCTACTGATGCTGGTAACGGATTATTCGGCTCGTTACTTAACAGAATCAAAAGACGGGGCATCAGAACTCCGGCAATATTCATGGCATACATGTCCTCCATTCTAGCGAAAGATGGCCATGATGTAACATTCTACGACCGATTCCCAGACGACAGCAATGATCTTGTTATCGTAATGTCCTCAATTGTTGATTACAAGAATGAAATCGCACTGGCCAAGCGGATCAAGGAATCTTCAAAGGCAAAGGTGGGCTTTATTGGCGCATTCTCAACTGTGAGGCCGGACATCTTTCTCGACGCAGGGGACTTTGTCATAGCCGGTGAACCTGAAGAGGCGACCATAAGATTATCTCGAGGCCAGGTAGAGCCGAAGGGTGTCGTAACAAGTACACTCATCAAAGATCTGGACACTCTTCCCTTCCCAAGATGGGATGATCATCCGATAGACGAGTACTCTTATTTCCCGATCCTAAAGAAAAGACCTTTCCTTACCGTTCTGTCGAGCAGGGGGTGCCCGTACGATTGTCATTACTGTCCTTACATGGTTGTGGAAACTCCTCTTTGGCGCAAAAGATCTCCGAACAATGTCGTCGACGAGATCGAACTTATTGTGAATAATTTTGGAGTAAAGAGTTTCCTGTTCAGGGACCCGATGTTTACGCTTGATATAGAAAGAACTAGGCAAATTTGCACGGAAATGATTAGAAGGAATTTGGATGTAGAGTGGGTGTGCGAGACCCGCACTGACAGACTAGATGAACCGTTGATAGACATAATGCATGAGGCGGGACTGAGAGGAATCAACATCGGCGTGGAAGCATTCGACCTGGCTCTGCTGAAAAAGATGAATCGCAAGCCCCCAACGCATGAGCTTCAGGAGCGAATAATTAACTACTGTGAAGAACATGGCGTAAAAATAGCAGCGTTTCACGTACTTGGCATACCAGGTCAGGATAAGGAAGGGATTCGTCAGACCATAGAATACGCCAAACATCTTAACACTAGCTTCGCACAATTCACGATCGCGACCCCCTATCCAGGGACAAAGTTCTATGATCAGGTCAAAAATGACATAATGATGAACGAAGACTGGCAAAAGTATACAGCTTATACGTCCCTGCTGAGATCCGATCAGTATACTTCGGAAGAATTGTTACGTTTCAAGGAATCGGCATTCAAGGAATATTATTTGCGCTGGGCTTGGATGTCAAGACGTATGATGCGCGTAATAGCCTCTTGAATATCCTTGTAACAGGAGCCACGGGGTTTATCGGTTCTAATCTTGTCAAGCAGCTAGCGAAGAAGAGCGAGTACAGAATTTCTGCTTTAGCAAGGGAACAAAGCGATATCCCTGACATCAAGAATGAGAATGTCAACATCATAAGGTGCGATTTATTTGATCGAGGCCGCCTAAAAGAGGCAACAGGCAATAGTGATGTTC
>JBOGQL010000022.1:0-1693 GCA_050748985.1 Nitrososphaera sp.
CGCTAACATCATTGAGCACTGTGCTCGGTTGTCCGGAGCGGTCGTCGAATCTGTCAGGCAACAAGTCATTTTCGAAATCGATTCTGACTTTGCCTCTTCGAATGTGTAAAATAGCGAACTTCACGAGCGATGATCTTATAAAACGTAGGAGATATGTATTCTGATGGCTGGAGGAAAGTGGTAGAGGGCAGTACTAAGCATAGATTGCTTGTAGTTGACGATGAACCTGACATTGCCAATGTCTTGAAGAAAGGGCTTGAAAACGAGGGATTTGATGTAAAGGCGTTCACCGACCCTGTTGAGGCATTAGACGGATTCGGGGCCGGTCAATACGAAATGGCGATTCTAGACATAAGGATGCCGAAAATGAATGGATTTGAACTATACAGGAAACTAAAGGCGAGGGATGAAAAGATCAAGATTTGCTTCATCACTGCCTTTGAAATTTACCATGAGGAATTCAAGAAGGTATTTCCGAGAGTGAGGATTTCCTGTTTTGTCACCAAGCCCATCACGATAAGCGCCTTGGCAAAGACGATCAGAGAGGAAATAGAATTGAAAGACGAGATTGAAAGCACACAACAGACGCCGGCGCAGAAGGATAGAGACACGTTTCTTTAGAAGCCATAATTCAGGTTCTTCTGATCCTTCATACTCTGTAGGATAGTCATAGGACAATTCTTCACAGAGCTAATATCCTTCCTGATATCATGAATGGCTGTGGGATTTCAGGTGCCTGGTCACGCTCCGGCGTGGAATAGACATATTCTGAACTGCGGGTGCCAGATTTGCAGTCACGAGTATAGACAGGCCTGCATCATCGAAAAGTGCGAATGCTGTGAACTCGAAGACACTTTTTCGCTACTTACGCACGTCGACTCACGATCTGACTTGCGCTAATTGTAATAGGCACAATAGCGCTAAAGGCCTATCACGAATAGTTGGCATTAGACGCCTTTCAAACTTGGGGTGATTTTGACCCCCCTGCTAATTTCGAGTGATGAATTGGTAAGTTGGAGTTCGACTTTCAGATGAACGGCGTCAATATCATCTTTGACCGACCCCTAGTGCCTTTAGGTTGTTAACGAAAGTCACCGATTTGCCAAGAATACTACGCAGACTTTCTTCTGTAGCCTGATTTTGACTGTACGCTTTTCTTTGTCGAACCTTTCGTTCTTTTCTTTATCTTTCCCATTTCACTAAAGGGGGCGATTGCTGTATTTAAGGAAATGATAATAATCCTACACTTTTCCTTTGTTTTCTGTTTTCACTTTGTAGCTAAATTAATCTAGTCCTTAATTCAACGAATGCATTCTGTGGATTAAACGCTTAACTATGGCGGACGAAATTGTTCATTGTTACCATCCTCATGGCTCAGAATATTCAGGTTTGCAATACGTGCGGCATCATCTTTGATATGCAATTTAGATCTAATCAAGATTGCCCGGTATGCCACGGTGGTAAATGTACACCCTTAGGGCGAGCAGGTAACAATGAACGGTAACCGGCCGTCAAGTTGACTAAGAGCCTTTCCCAAAATTATCCTCCTATAATCAATGATACAACAGGCAAGTTGCACCAGTCCGAGGTAGTTCTCCGATTTCTTTTCATATCTAATTAACAATTTCATGCGAAGACATTACGGCAAGATTGCAAAGGAAGTAGTAGTTAGGTCGGTCATACTGAGTTAGTG
>JBOGQL010000023.1:0-5541 GCA_050748985.1 Nitrososphaera sp.
GACGAAAAGGCAGACATTTACGACTTTGTTGGCATTTTTGATCTGGGCGACCTGAAATTGCCCAAGGTAAAAAACATCAGCAAGGTTCTTGCATTCCTTGATTCTGCAATCCCAAACGTCGTCAGAGCGCTGCGGGATGATGACAAGATCCCGGTCATGATGGGAGGCGAGCATACCCTGACCTATTATCAGCTCAAGGCGCTGGCGGCAGAGAAGCCGGTCGTGATACACTTTGATGCCCACAGAGACATGAAGCCACAATATGATGGCATGAAAATGTGTCACACCACCGCTTTCTATCATTTGCTGGATTACATTCCCGGCGAGAACATAATCCAGATCGGGATACGTCAGACGGGTGGTGAAGAGAACAAGACCGCAGCAGATAATGGCGTCACGACCTTTGACGCCTGGCAGGTTAACGACGATTTGGATGGTGTTATCGCCCGCCTCCAGAAAGCTACTGCAGGGAAAAAGATCTACATATCGTTTGACATCGACGCGTACGATCTTTCGTACGTCCCATGCACCGGCACGCCGGAACCCTTTGGTTTGAACCCGTTCCAAGTTGTAAAGCTGATCAAGGCCATTCCTCCGTCCGCTAGGCTGGTAGGCATGGACATGGTAGAGGTCGCCCTGAAGGGCGATGACTACAGGGAAGGCGCGCTTGCGACTCACACACTCTATCGGATACTTGCGCGCAAATTCGCTAGACCATGATCTGCGGTCTTGCAGACAGGTATCTTGGAAGGTTCAGTGGCAGGTAGGGCTTGTCCTTAGTCTGGGCCTTTACTTCGCCAATCAATTCCTGAATGGTCACCTCTCGCTGCTTGCCCTCGTTCCTGTCCCTGACTATCAGCCTGCCTGAGCTGATTTCCTTGTCCCCGACAACCACAGTGTAGCGAATCCACTCTGTTTCTGATTCGCGTATTTTCTTCCCTACACTTTCATCCCTGTCGTCGATGTCCACTCTTATCTGGCTGGCTTCAAGCTCGGCGGCAAGCTTTTCGCAATATTTCAAATGATCCTTTGCCACGGGGGCAATGCGGACCTGGGTATTTGACAGCCAGAGAGGGAACGACGCGATGCCTCCTGTCTTGGTTTCTTTGGCAGATTTTTCCAAAAGTGCATATATTATGCGCTCGACCGCTCCTGACGGAGAGTTGTGAAGGATTATCGGGTTCTTCTTGGTCCCGTCCTCGTCCACGAACTCGATCCCGTAGCGATCCGCGTTTTCAACATCTATCTGGTCTGTCGAAAGCGCGGACGCCTTGCCAAGACCATCGATGTAGTTGAATTCCCATTTTAGCGTGAAGTAGAAGAAGCGCTCCTTCCACATCTCGACCAGCACTGTCCTGCCGAACTTTTCAACAAGCTCGTTCACGAACTCTTTGTTCTGATTGTAAAATTCTTCTGTGAACCTTATCGCCATCTCCACGTCTTCAATGGGAAGCCCAAGGTTGTTGATCACGCTTATGGACAGCTCGAGCCGTTTGCGGAACTCTTCCTTCGCCTGGTCGAGATCCCTGCAGAACGCATGGCAGTCAGGCATGGTGAATGCGCGAAGCCGGCGCAGGCCGACGAGCTCGCCGCTCTTCTCCCGCCGAAACGAATAACGCGTTAATTCGTAAAGCTTGACCGGGAGGTGCCTGTAGGAGATGTTGAAGTCCTTTGCCATCAGGAACTGCCCAAAACATGCTGCAAAGCGCAGGAACAGCTGCTTGTTGTCTGAAGCAATGTTGTACTGCCTTGCAGGGAACCTGTTGAAGTAGCTTTCAAGTGAGGGGTGCTTTGTATCGTACATTATGGGCGTTTCGACCTCGATCCCGCCGTACTCCATTATCCTCCGCGTCACGTACTGCTCGATGAGCGACTTCATGAGCCTCCCTTTTGGATAGAAGCGCATGTTGCCGGCGTCCGATGCTGGCTCGTAGTCGGCAATGGCCAACTTTTTCATAAGGCGCACGTGGGCAGGCTGCTCGCTTACAGCCCTGTTCTTTGCTGTTTCGTAGTTTGCCAACATCTGCAGGTTCTGCTCCTGTTTCTTGAACCGGTATTCCTTGAGAGGAGTGAGCGTCCCGCCGGGTTTGAGCACGTACCAGAACGATTGCAGTTTTTCCTCTGCCCTTAGCGCGGTTGACTCTCTGCCCCCCGGCGCATGTGATTGACCGGGTAGTTCGTGATCGACCTGCTTGGATATCACTTTGGCGTTCTCCGCCAGAGGGTGACCCTTCACCTTGATCTGAAATGACTTCGTCCAGCCAAATGGTGCGCGATGAACCTCGGTTATAAGCTCTTTTGAAGCCGCTTCGACCGACCTTACGATGCCCACCGCGATGGATGCCGGCGCCAGGTCCGAGCTCAGGTGGGCATATGGGTAGACCAGCAGCCTGCTGCTCTTTACAGTGTCAAGGTACTTCTTTATCTCCGCTGCTGCCGCTTTTGCAACGCTCTCGTCGTCTCCGCTCTCGACTGCTACGAACGCGACAACGAGATCGTCAAACCGGACCTTGGCCCTTGACCTGATCTCTTCAGCATCGCGAATTTCCTTTTCGACCGGCTCGTACTCGATAAAATCAGAATGCAGCTGAAGCAGGCGCAAGTTCCATCACAACCAGTTGTCTTGTGCTAATTTAAAGATTATAAGGCAAGTCCACCGTAACTTGTTCGGTGGATGAATTGCCTTCCAATTTGAGGAATTACAAGTACCGCCTTTATCCTACGGCATTACAGGAAGGCAGGCTATCCGAAACGCTAAACGCTTCTCGATGGCTTTACAACTATTTTCTCAACCAGAATATCGAATCTAAAGAGGATATGCAGTTTGCACTGACAGAACTGAAGGAGCAGGAAGGTTGGCTACGAAATTATCATAGCAAAATGCTTCAGATGGTTGTACACAAGATAGATGCGAGTAGGAAAGCACTGTATGCATTGAGAAGTAATGGACACAAGATAGGAAAGCTGCACTTTGTAAAGAGGGATGATTACAATTCCTTCACCTACAACCAGTCTGGCTTCAAGGTAGAAAGACATGACAATACTGACTTGCTATGGCTGTCAAAGATAGGCTATGTTGAGATTAGGTTGAGCAGAAAGCCTTTCAACATCAAACAGGTAACTGTGAAAAGAAGCTGTTGCAAGTGGTATGTGGTAGTTGCCTGTGAATTTGCAAAACCGATATTCAAATTGGTCAGTCCTGAAAAGTCGGTTGGCATTGACATCGGAATAACAAAGTTTGCTCATGACTCCGATAACAATTCTGTTGACAATCCATTATTCTTGAAAGAAATGTTAAAGCCATTGTGTAGAGCATCAAGAAGATTGTCAAGAAGGCAGAAAGGCAGTAAGAATAGGGAGAAGGCGAGGACTCGCTTGCAGATACTTCATGAGAGGATACGGAACAAACGGAATGACTTTCTCCACAAAGTATCGACTGAATATTCAAAGCGCTATGACATGATATTTCTGGAAAGGTTGCAGATGTCGAACATGGTAAAGAATCACCATCTTGCTCGCAGTATATTAGATTCAGGTTGGGGAACATTCAAGAACATGCTGCAGTACAAAGCCAAGATGGTTGTTGAAGTGTCACCTCATCACACGTCTGTTGATTGTAGCAGATGCGGGAACAAAGTGCCAAAGACGCTGGCAGTCCGTACGCATCGTTGTGATAGATGCGGTCTGGTCACTGGCCGTGATCACAATGCAAGCCTGAATATCAAACGACGTGGTTTGATGATGCTACCGAAGGAATTTCGGGAAGTTACGGCTGTAGAGATTCAGCATGGGTCTGTGAAGCAGCAAGAATCCTCTGGACTTGTCCAGAGGTAAGTTCAATTCCATCTCGCCCTTTCGTTTTCTCTGTCTTCTTTTGTGAGCTTTTTCCATTCCTTGTAGTGCTCCCTGCAAAGGTAGACGCGTTTGTTCCCTCCAAGCCCCATGTCTGGCGCCATGCTTGCCTTGCTGCCGCTCATAGAACGCTCTGCCTGATTTTCGCAGCCGCCGACGTTGCACTTGACGCCCTTGTCGACGCGTCCCATATCGCATGAGAGGATATTGGTAAGCTATAAAAAGTTCACGGGTTAGCTTTATACTCCAATCAGAACAACTATCGAAGGTTGCCGCTGTACAGCGAGCCGTTATGCAAGAAGTGCCTTCACCTCGAAAGTTTGCATACACACGTTGTTTCTCGACTCCCTGATGGCGGCGAGATAAGGAGGTGCGCTGTTTCGCTATGTGCCTGCCTTGTCACATGGCGTCCGGAAAAAACACGAAAGGGGAAGGATTCGCAAAAGTAACGCTCTGGGAAAATTTATAACAAACGTACCTGTCGCATTATGCCGAAGGCAATGTCCGAAGACGCCGATGTTGAGGATGATGATTTCGAGGATGATTTTGATGATGACGACGAAGCTGACGAGACAGACGAATAAGGCTACACTTTGAGCCCAAATGTTTCGGCGAAGACCTTGAACTCTTCGTAGGCCTTCAGGAACATTATTCCCTTGTCGCTTATTCGATATTTTGTAGAGTCTTCGTACAGGAGGCCCGACCGAGTTAGAAGCGAGACAATAGAGCTCAGCCTCTGGTGCGGGACATTGGCCCTGCGTATGAGGCGGGTCACAGTCGCCCCGTTTTCATAACCCTCGTAACTGCACTGCTTCGCCGTAGAGAGAATGTCCGCTATGATGCTTACGTGAGTCCTATACCCCGCCAACCTGATTCAACCTCCCCCTGCCAAGGCTGCTCGCCATCCCGATCTTTGAGAAAGGGACGAATATCAGTCCGAATCCTCCCACCTTAAGGGCGATCGCTATGTAAAAGAACTGCCCGGGATAAACGAAATTGTACCATGCTATTATTTCTGCGAGAGCCAGCAGTCCTAGTCCCGACCCTATCATGAGGGTACTAGTCCTCCTGTTCTGCATATATGATGCCATAGTTTCGATGGACACATATACTAATAGAATAAAAGAAATTGACCTTACGAGATGTTCTATTGAATTGCCAGGTATGACAAACGGCGTGATTGCAAGGGGGAGGAAGGCGAAGTACCTTGGCGGAGCGAAATCAAAGGATTTGACGCTGTGGGAGAAGGCGATGAAAAAATAACCGACAGCCTGCGCCCCCAGGCCGATGGTGGCTATGGTTCTCGAGGACTCCCTAGTCTCTACGAACAGGGCGCCGGTAAGTAGCGCAAAGCCGATGGCTATGAAGATAAAGGCAAACGTGAGCCGAAGGAGGTTGGGGCTTGCGACGGCGCTGTATCCGGCATAGGCAAATCTCCCGATAAAGGCAGATATTACAAGACCAAGAAGGTTCATTGCTAGCTCAATGCCGTCTAGCGCCATCTTCAAAATTTCATAAGTTTTTCCAATTTTTAACTCTATTTGCGCTTTTGTTCGGCAATCCAAAAGAGGCTGCAAGCGGAGTCAGCCGGATCTTCTCGCTGAAGATAATCCGAAAATTAGACGTAGCGAATGTAAAGGGTGCCAGGGCCACCCTACTTGTAATCGCTAAGAATGTCCTTGTAGCGGG
>JBOGQL010000024.1:0-2291 GCA_050748985.1 Nitrososphaera sp.
ATGCGCCAGTAGTCGATCCCGTGGTGCGAGTAGAAGCGCTTGTCCTCGGTGGCCACGAACGCCTGGCGCACGTGCAGCGGAATCTCCGAGAGGGCGACGACCGTGCGGCGCTCGATCCCGAACTCGGTGATCAGCCGGCCGTCGGCGGCGTAGAGCTTGGAGGTCTGCTGCGGACCCTGCCCACCGGGTTGCAAGCGCGAGATGCTGGGGCAGCGCTCGGCGGCGCACACGCGGGTCCACGCGCCGTACGAGAGCCCCGCGCCGTAACAGGCGAGAATCCCGACGGTGGCCATCGCCGTGCAACGTAGCGCGGTTCCGAGCCTTCCTGTAGGGGTGCGCCCCCGCACCGGTGAGGGGAGGTCCGTCGAGGGCGAGCGCGCTTGCCAGCGTCGGAACCCGCTCGTACGATTCCGCGCCATGACCGATCTCCTCGCCGAGCTGGAGTGGCGCGGCTTCGTGCAGCAGGCGACCCCGCACCTCAAGGCGCACCTCGCCCGTGGCCCGGCGACCGCCTACTGCGGGTTCGACCCCACCGCCCCCAGCCTCCAGCTCGGCAACCTGGTGCCGGTCATGCTACTCACGCACCTGCAACGGCACGGCCACCGGCCCGTCGCCCTGATGGGCGGCGGCACGGGGCTCATCGGCGACCCGTCGGGGCGGCGCGCCGAGCGGCCGCTGCTGCCGCGCGACGAGCTGCGCGCCAACCTGGAGCGGCAGCAGGCGCAGATGGCGCGCTTCCTCGATTTCGCGGAGGGGAAGGCCCTGCTGCTCGACAACGCCGCCTGGCTCGAGCCCGCCCGGCTGGTCGAGTTCCTGCGCGACGTGGGCAAACACTTCACCGTGAACGTGATGCTGCAGAAGGAGTCGGTACGGGCGCGGCTCGAGACCGGGCTGTCCTACACCGAGTTCAGCTACATGCTGCTCCAGGCGTACGATTTCCTCCAGCTGTACCGCTCCCACGGGTGCACGCTGCAGGTCGGCGGGTCCGACCAGTGGGGCAACATCACGGCGGGCGTGGACCTGATCCGGCGCGTGGAGAACGGCGAGGCGCACGCCCTCGTGACGCCGCTCGTGACGACGGCGTCCGGCGTGAAGTTCGGCAAGACCGAAGCGGGGGCGGTGTACCTCGACCCCGCCCTCACCTCGCCGTACCGCTTCTACCAGTTCTGGATCAAAGTGGACGACAGGGACGTCGAGGGCGACCTCAAGCTAGTCACGCTGCGCGCGCGAGACGAGATCCGCGGGCAGATGCAGGAGCACGGCGCCGATCCGGCGGCGCGCAAGGCGCAGCGCGTGCTGGCGCTCGACGTGACACAGCGGGTCCACGGGCCGGACGTTGGGCGCGCGGTGGAGCACGCGTCACTCGTCCTCTTCGGCACCCTCGATCCTCGCAACGCGGCCGACGGGGTGCTCGAGATGCTCGCCGGGGAGATCCCGACCGCCACCGTCCCACCGGGCGACGCCGCGGGGTTGGTGGACGCCCTGGTGCGGGCGGGGCTCGCGAAATCGAAGGGCGAAGCCCGCCGGGCCATCGAGCAGGGCGGGATCTACGTCAACCAGCAGCGCGAGCGCGACGTCGAGCGCCGGCTCGGGCCCGGCGACTGGATCGCGGGGAATGTGCTGTTGCGGAAGGGGAAGAAGGAGTATGCATTACTCCGACGGGAAACGGGACACGGGAAACGGGACACGTAGGCGAATCGTCGCAGCTTTCCCGTTTCCCGTTTCCCATTTCCCGTTTCCCGCTATATCACGCCATCCAGCACGTCGATCACCTTCTCCATCTCCTCGATCGTGTTATAGCAGTGGGGGGCGAGGCGGATGGCGCCCTCGCGCAGGCTGCACACGATGCGGGCGCGTTTGAGGGCATGGTAGGCCTCGGCGGGCTTCGGAGGCGCAACGCAGACGATCGCCGAGCGGTGCTCCTCCGCGCGCGCCGAGACCACGCGCAGACCGCGCGCGTCCGCCCAGCGGAACACCGGCTCGTGCGCCGCGCGCGTGAGCTCGGCGATGTCGCGGATTCCGATGTCGAGCAGCAGCCGCAGCGACTCGGTCATGCCGTAGAAATCCTGGAACGGCAGCGTCACCATCTCGAAGCGGCGCGCGTCGGGCCGGAACGACGGATTGTACTCGGTGAGCCGCGAGAAGTCGTCCGTCCCCTCGAACGCCATCCACCCCGCCACCGCGGGCTCGAGCGCGGGCACGAGCTCGCGCCGCACGTACACGAAGCCCGAGCCCCAGGGCGACAGCAGCCACTTCTGGCCGCCGCAGGCGAGCACGTCCACCGGCGTCAC